>JBDHRI010000125.1:0-4961 GCA_039807465.1 Burkholderiales bacterium
TTGTTTAGGTGATCATAAGGTAGATAAATTCATGGTTTTATAAATACCTGTATTTATCTACCCAAGAAAGAACCTCCAAATACAGTCGCTTAAGAGGCTTTATTAGCATTAACTAAAATATAACCACGATAGCTATTGCCATCTTTGGTATTCATACTCTTATATAAATCATACACTTTTAGCCATTCCCATGGCGCAAAGGCATTCCATGTTTCAATAATAAGGACTGAATCACTCGCCTCATCATATGCACCGATGGGAGAAAAATGCCCGCCATTTAATTCGGACATTACGTTCAGATTATAATTTACAATCATGTATTGGGTTGGATTTGTCATGATTTGTTTAAGTAATACGCGAAATGTGGCAATATCCGCATCGCTTGAAGTATCAACATGTTTGGCTTCCGCAGTTAGCCCCTGTAAATTCAGGGCTTGAGTAAGCTGATCCAGGGTAACTCCAACAACATATTTGCCATCAACCTTTTTACGACCATAGACAACTTCTTTATCAAGATAACCATTTACATTATCATTGAAGAAATTTTCCTCAGTCCAGGTAAAATTACCATCAATATAACCTTCCTCAAGATTATAAAACGAGCCTGTTTTTGATAATGGTGGCTGTTTACCTAATGTTGCATAAATTGTATTTAACATAATTACTGCTGATGCAATTCCACAGCTAAGAATATTACTTTGTGGGGAATAGTGTGTCGATAAATTATAAAATGGCGCTTTGTGCTGTGAAGAATTAAATCTTGCAATTCCTTCTGGAGTATTGTACGAGAGCACTGCCATTGTATTTGAATATGGACTAATTGTATATTTTGCATAACCATAATCATAAACTGTCGGCTCTGGTGTAGCCGAAGTAGTGGATGCCCCACCTGATGAACAGCTACTTATAGCAAGCACCATTAATAATGATAATAAATTTTTTCTATTCATTTCTATACCCCTAATTTACCAAATAATAACACTAACCTTCTGTACAATATCCCTTTTATTACATACAGAGTAGTCATAACATAGATTTTACTCTAATTAATTTACTTATGTAAACATACATTTACGTATATCAAAGATGCAAAAATGTATATGCGAAAGAAAATCCTTTACATTAATAAGCTATGCTGTAACATTTCGACTTCTTACATAGTAAAAGTTAAAAAAAGAGCATAGCACTTCTATTTAATCGCAATTCAAAGATTTCGATTAATATCGCGAAGAGTCTGGAGGGGGTTTTGTGATTGCGTTATCGGACGACCAATCACCAAATAATCAGCACCATTTTTAATCGCCATTGGTGGCGTCATAATCCTAGTTTGATCATCAGTTTTGCTATCACTCAAGCGAATCCCAGGCGTAACCGTCAAAAACTGGCAACTGGTTTTATCCTTAATTGCCTGAGCTTCCCATGCGGAACAGACAACGCCATCGATGCCACAATCATAGGCGAGTTTAGCTAAATGTAAAGTTTGTTCGGTTAAGTCACGGCTAAAACCAATATCTTTTACCGCATCTTCGCCAAGGCTAGTAAGAATTGTCACCGCAATTAATAATGGCTTATTTTCGCTTTCTTCAATTGCCTTTCTTGCGGCAAGAAGCATCTCTCGACCACCACTGGCATGAACATTTACCATCCAAACACCAAGATGGGCTGCTGCCTTAATCGCTTTATAAACAGTATTCGGAATATCATGAAATTTTAAATCGAGAAAGACTTCAAATCCGGCATTTTGTACTTCTCTGACAACCTCTGGACCATAACAGGTAAAGAGCTCTTTGCCAATTTTTAATCGACATTCATCAGAATTAATCCCGGAAATAAATTTTCTGATTTCATTGATATCGTTAAAATCTAATGCTACTATTATCTTGGAATTCATAAATCAACCTAAATATATTCAATCAATTAAAACTGAGTGTAAGATTTACTCTTTATCTTGAACACAAATGCAATGGTAACGGCTCACTCTCATACGGAGTATAATCAAATGTATAACATTTTTTGCTAACTCCATGCAGGTGACTACACATTTTACTAAGTGCCGGGATTATAGTAGAAGTAATACTCTTATGATTATTAATGTAACTAACTGTAAGCATCTGGTTATTATTTGATTTTATATGTGCATAATTCACCTGTAAAGTCAGTATTTTACTCTCATTGATAGCAAGGGCGCCATTTTGTAACTTTTCTTTTTCTGTCATTATCTGGTATTGTGCCTGTGATTCTGAACAATTAATCAGCTTAATACTTAAAGCATTTGCCCCAGTAATAAATAGCCAGCTAGCAAGAAGTACACCTGACTTGAATTTTTTCATTTTCCCTACTTCCCTCTTTGTCTAACCACTAATTCGGCAAGTTTTAACAATGCTGAAGGATATTCGTATTTGCCCATTTTCACTTCAATCAGCCACATTTTATCTGCTTGCTGTTTTGCCTGATTTAAAACCAGCTCTAGCTCCTCTGGTGTAGCTACCTTTACTGCATAAGCAGTACCACCAAATGAGTCTGCCAGTGAAGTGTAATTCCAGACTTGAACATCATTATAGGAAGAATTTTCGCCAAGAAATGCCCGCTCAATAGTGTAACCCTCATTATTTAGAATCAGAATCACAGGCTTTAAGTCGTAGCGCAGCATGGTCGAGATTGCTTGAACACTCATTTGCAGAGAACCATCCCCAGTAATCAATAGCGTCCGTCCAGATTTTTTTGCAAGTGTTACTCCACTAGTTGCAGCTAGTGCATAACCAATCGAATACCAATTAACACTACTAATAACTTTTACTTTGGCTGGGACTTTGTAATAACCAGCAGTAAAAGAGATCGTGCCAGTTTCAAGAATTAGGATATCATTTTCAGCAAGAAATTTGCTAGCCCTATCAATAATGTGGTCGTGGATAATAGTACTTGTTGGTAGATTCGTAGCAATCTGATAATGTGGATTATGTGTAACTTCATTAAACTTACGGTTAATTTGAAGCTCAGTAATAGCAGTAATTAAGCTACTAAAATTAGTAACTGTAAGTGACTCATTATTATAAGTTGTGCCATCTAACTGAATGTCAATAAATTTATTTTGCGGGAGACTGGCACTAAATTCACCAAGATTAATCTCACAATTAAACATGCCAAGCGAAATTATGCAATCGCTATTCTCGACAAATTCCCGTACTTGAGGCACAGAAAATTCGCCAGCATAAACTCCGCTATAATTGGCAAGATCTTCACGAATTAATCCTTTAACTGCCCAACTAAGAACAAAAGGTATTCTAGTGCTAGCAAGAAAAGACTCAATTTGTTGCCCTAGATTATAGCGGTCAATCAAATCTCCTACGATAATTACCGGATTTTTTGCATTAACAAGCTTTTGATGAACTAAGTTAACAATCTTCACTTCAGAATCAGTCAGTGCTTCATTAACATTAAGCTTTAGTTTAGTCGTGGGTGCAGGAATCATGTGTAACGCCACATCTTGGGGAATTTGCATATAAACTGGTTGCTTATGTTGGATACAGGCTTCAATCAATTGATCTATCTGTTCGCCGGGATTATCAAAATTGATTAATCCTCGCGCACAAGTTATCTGCTCATAGATTTTCAAGGATTGATCATATTTACTATTTAAAAGCGTATGATGTAATGGTAGTTTATTTTCTATCTTACTAAGCGCAATACCACCTGTAATCTTCAGTATAGGAACTCGTTCGGCATAAGCACCAGCGATACCATTCACGGCACTTAATTCACCGGGACCATAAGTAGTAATCAGCGCACTAATGCCATGGATTCTGGCATAACCATCTGCGGCATATGAAGCATTTAATTCATTACACTCACTGATAAATCTGAATCTATTATCATGCTCAATTCTCTCTACAATCCCAAGGTTAAAATCCCCTGGAACACCAATAATATCAGAAATACCCAACTCAGCTAACCTAGCTAGTAAATACTCACAAACACTGATTAATTGCATAATGACTCCTCCTATCCGTTATGATATACCAAAAAAACGTATAAGACTTATACATTTTTAGCTATTTAAATTTGTCATGATTTTACATTACAATAATTGTATATCCATTTTACCTGCGAAATCAGAAACTTTCAGATGTATGAGGGAGATAGTTTGAAAGTTTCTGTCTATCAGGCGTTAATTATTCTCAAGGGAAGAAGTATCACATGCATACCCAAAAAAGATACCTAGCAATATTGGTAGTAATATCAAGCATAATTAGTAGCAATGTATTTGCCCACGGTTATATCGAACAGCCTCCATCACGCAATTATTTTTGCGGTGCAGTTACCAAACCAGATCAAATTTTATATGGCACGCCACAATATAAAGAATGTGCAGCGGTATTTATCATGCCCGATGGTAGTATTAATAATGATGGCTATAACTATATGAGTATTTTAAGTCATACTAAAGGAGCTAAAGAAGTCAGACCATTGCCAAAAAATGTTTGTGGGTTTGATAGTGAAGCATTTGGACATCGTAAAACCCTATGGGATGAACCTATTAACTGGCCAACTAGCAATATGAAATCCGGCTCAAATCAGTTTGTCTGGAATATTTCTTTTGGTCCACACTTTAGTGATACCGATCAATTTCGTTATTGGATAACTAAGCCTGATTTTAAGTATCAGGTAGGTAAACCACTTAGCTGGAGTGATTTTGAATCTACACCATTTTGTGAAATCAAATGGAATGGTCAATCAACATCAACGCTACAAGCTGATTATGCAGCCAACAAATTCAAAATGTTATGTAATGTTCCTACAAGACAAGGACGACATGTTATTTATGGTGAATGGGGTCGTACACCTTCAACATATGAAAGATTCCATTCTTGCATGGATGTGGTATTTTCAGGTAGCGAATCGACTATAGTAACCCCAGTTATTGCCAAGATTAATATTGAACCTGTAACAGATAAAATTACTGG
>JBDHRI010000126.1:0-4952 GCA_039807465.1 Burkholderiales bacterium
TTTATTGTTACTTATAACTTTTTTAGGAGTTAGATATGGCAACGTTAAAGCCTTTACATGACCGTGTAGTAGTTGAACGTGTTGAAGCTGAAGAAAAAACTGCATCAGGGATTGTTTTACCTGGTAGCGCAGCTGAAAAACCAGATATGGGTGTAGTTGTTGCAGTTGGTTCTGGTAAAAAATTGGATAATGGTTCACGTCAGGAAATGTGTGTAAAAGCTGGTGATCGTGTATTATTTGGTAAATATTCTGGTCAGGCTGTAAAAATGGACGGTAAGGAATTACTAGTTATGCGTGAAGACGATATCTTGGCTATTGTTGGTTAATTCATAAAGTTTAAAGTAAATAAATTAGAGGACATAAAAATATGGCAGCTAAAGAAGTAAAATTTGGTATTGATGCTCGTGACAAGATGGTACGTGGAGTTAACTTGCTTGCTGATGCAGTTAAGGTAACTCTTGGTCCAAAAGGACGCAATGTTGTATTAGAACGCTCATTTGGTGCGCCTTTGGTAACTAAAGATGGTGTATCTGTTGCTAAAGAAATCGAACTTAAAGACAAGTTTGAAAATATGGGGGCGCAGATGGTAAAAGAAGTTGCATCAAAAACTGCAGATATCGCTGGTGATGGAACTACTACAGCTACGGTATTGGCTCAAGCAATAGTTAAAGAAGGTATGAAATACGTTGCTGCGGGTATGAATCCAATGGATCTTAAACGTGGTATTGATAAAGCGGTTGAGGCATTGGTAGGCGAATTAAAAAATATTGCTAAACCATGTACTACTTCTAAAGAAATCGCACAGGTTGGTTCAATTTCTGCTAATTCAGATACTGAAATTGGTGAAATTATTGCTCAAGCTATGGATAAAGTAGGTAAAGAAGGTGTTATCACTGTAGAAGAAGCTAGTGGTCTTAGTAATGAATTGGATGTTGTTGAAGGTATGCAGTTTGATCGTGGATATTTATCGCCATACTTTATCAATAATGCAGATAAACAAATTGCATTACTTGATAACCCATTTATTTTATTGTTTGATAAAAAAATCTCTAACATCCGTGATCTATTACCAGTATTGGAACAAGTTGCTAAATCAAGCCGTCCATTATTGATTATTGCTGAAGATGTTGAAGGTGAGGCATTAGCTACACTGGTAGTTAATAATATGCGTGGAATCTTAAAAGTAACTGCGGTTAAAGCTCCTGGTTTTGGTGATCGTCGTAAAGCAATGCTTGAAGATATCGCTATTTTAACTGGTGGTACGGTGATTGCTGAAGATGTTGGTCTAACTCTTGAAAAAACTGAATTAGCTCATCTAGGTCAAGCTAAGCGTGTTGAAATTGGTAAAGAAAATACGACTATTATTGATGGGCACGGTAACAAATCTGACATTTCTTCACGTGTTGAGCTAATCCGTAAACAGATTGCTGAGTCAACTTCTGATTATGACAAAGAAAAATTACAAGAGCGTGTAGCTAAGCTTGCTGGTGGCGTTGCAGTAATTAAAGTTGGTGCAGCTACTGAAGTTGAAATGAAAGAGAAAAAAGCTCGTGTTGATGATGCATTACATGCTACTCGTGCGGCAGTTGAAGAAGGTGTTGTTGCTGGTGGTGGGGTTGCTTTACTCCGCGCACGTTCTTCAATCGTAAATCTTGATGGTTCAAATCCTGATCAAACTGCTGGTGTTAAGATTGTATTAAAAGCAATTGAAGCTCCATTGCGCCAGATCGTTGCTAACTGTGGTGATGAGCCATCTGTTGTAGTAAACGAAGTATTGGCTGGTAAAGGTGCTTTTGGTTACAATGCAGGAACTGGCGAATTTGGTGATTTGATCGAAATGGGTGTACTTGATCCAGCTAAAGTAACGCGTGCAGCATTGCAACATGCAGCATCTGTAGCGGGTCTAATGCTTACTACTGATTGCATGATTGCTGATTTACCGAAAGATGATGCTCCGGCTATGCCAGGTGGTGGTATGGGCGGCATGGGTGGTATGGACGGTATGTACTAAACCCATAGCAGCTACTCTTATTTAAAGCTCCTGATTATTCAGGGGCTTTTTTGTTGCATTTTTACATTGAAATGAGATATTTTCTTTGCCACTATTTGTCTGAAGTGTTTGTATTTTTCTGATATGCCTATAGTCTATAATTAATCCTAGTTGTTATAATCAATACCTTTTGAAACAAATAGTTGTATAATAATAATGTTTGACATAAACCATCTTCTTACTACATTCTTTTTCATTGCTAGATACACTACTAAATGAATTGAGTTTTAAGTTAGAATATCAATTATTATAAATATAAATTTCTGATGGTTTAAAAGTATTAATAAAACAAAGTGGCAGGTAATACGTTACACTTTAAAAGGAAAGTTTTATGGCTGGAAAGACTACCGGGCAGGGAATAGATGTTAAGGATTTAACTTTTTTTGCACTATTCTCCTTAACTTTTGGTTCTATGATGGGGAGTGGTGTATTTGATATTCCACAAAATATTGCCAATCGCTCTGGGGCGGTCGCAGTTGTTCTACACTGGGGAATTGTTGCAGCAGGAATGATTGCACTTGCTTGGTCTTTTGTTTATATCAGTAATAAACGTCCAGACATTAAAAGTGGTATTTATGGTTATGCCAAGTTTGGTTTTGGTGATTATGTAGGGTTTACCTCTGCTTGGGGGTATTTTCTTAATGCTTTGTTAGGTAATGCCAGTTATCTGATATATATATTTGCTACTCTTGGTAATTTTTTCCCGGTTTTCGGTCATGGAGCTACTGCTGGTGCTACATTACCTTCATTTTTATGTGAGTCATTGCTACTTTGGATAGTTATGGGGCTGATTATAAAAGGGGTAAAAGAAGCATCTATCGTAAATATAATAATTACTTCAGTTAAATTAATGGCGCTTGCTGCATTGATTCTGGTATTTATTTATGGCTTCAAAACTTCGGTTTTTATGAAAAACATGTCCACTCATGACTTACATCTTGGATCTATGTTTGAGCAGATAAAGGCTACCATGCTAGTTACAGTATGGGATTTCTTGGGTATTGAGGCTGCCTGTATTTATGCAATTTATGCCAAATCAATGAAAGATGTTGGTAAGGCTACCATGCTGGCAGTAATTGCAGTTCTTTTGATTGATACCTTATTATCCTGTTTGCCATTTGGAATTATGCCAACCGCAGAAGTTCAGCAGCTAACAACTCCTTCTACAGCAGGGGTAATGGCATTAGTTATTGGACCGATTAGTGCGAATATTATTCGTTTTGCAGTATTAATTTGTGTGGTTGGTGCATTACTTGCATGGAATATGCTTGCGACTAATATTTTATTTCTTTCGGCACAAGATAAAACTATGCCCCGGTTTTTAACCAAGCTAAATAAAGGTGGGGTTCCAGTTAATGCAGCGATTATGTCGGGATTAACTTTACAGGTAATGATGGTTTGCGCCTACTTTAGTCAGGCAGTTTATTTAAACATGATTATGATTGCTACAAGTCTAGTGCTAGTTCCTTATCTTCTTGCAGCAATGTTCTCAGTCAAATTAATTCTTACTGATAAAAAAATTCATTATTATGAATTGATTAAAGGGTCCCTAGCTGTTCTTTATGCCGTATGGATGATTTATGCTGGGGGGCTTAAATATCTTGCAATTTCAACCTTGATGTATCTTATTGGAATAGTTTTATTTTATAAAGCACGCCGTGAAAATGGACGGAGATTATTTGAGAACAAATTTGAAATTGTGCTATTTGCAACCATTGTGATTTGTGCAATTGCATCTGGTTGGGCCTGGTATACTGGAGCGGTGCAGTTCTAGTAAAAACCAAAATCTGAAAACCCCAACAAAGTTGTTGGGGTTTTCATTTAAGTGCTATTTAGTTGCTATACAGGAATTTTTAATGTTGATTTTTAGTTTAATTGGTCTTTTTCTTTTATTACTTATTGCGAGTTTATTTTCTTTTCTTGAAACAGCGAGTGTTGCTATTTCTGAACACCGCCTGATTAGCCTTTCCGAAAAACAGCGCTGGGCACATTATGCTTTGGTCTTAAAGCAGCAATTAGAAAAAGTACTTATTTTCAGCCTTTTTGGCAATAGTTTTTTTAATGCTTTGGTAACGACATTATCTACGATGCTGGTTCTTAACATATTCGGCAGTGGGCATCAGCTAATTTTGTCGGTTGCTACATTAATTGTTACTTTAATGATTATCATTTTTTCTGAGGCGGCTCCTAAGATAATCGCTTCAAAAGCACCGCTCCATGTTTTAAGGTTTATTGCGATACCTTTGTATTATCTGTTTATCGTTACCAAGCCATTAATTTGGTTCATTGATAAGATTGTTTATGGAATTACCCGCTTGATTGGTGTAGGTAGTGCTGATGGAACTTCACTTGATGAATTAAAAGCGATAATTGCTGATAAACGTTCTCCGTTTCAGGAACGGCATCGCTCAATTTTATTAAATTCCATTGAACTTGAACAGTTGACAGTAAAGGAAATTATTATACCTTTGCGAAATGTGGAAATGGTTAATTTCTCCGGAGAAATAGACTTAATTCGTCAACAGCTGGAGCAGGCTCATCATACTCGAATTATTATTTATGCAGATCAATTGGATAATATCCTTGGTTATTTACATGTAAAAGATGTGTTAAGTATTTCCAATCGCGATTATACCCATCAGGAATTAAATAATCTGATTAGGAAAGTAAATTATATTCCTGATTTTGTACCAATTATAAAGCAAATTGGGAAAGCACAGAAAAATCGGGATAGGATATTTATGGTTGTTAATGAGTATGGTGATAACCTTGGGATTGCTTGTCTTGAGGATATGCTGGAAATTGTTTTTGGCGATTTTACGACTGATGCTCCACATCGTAGTTATCTGATGATTAAGGAGGAAAATGACTCCTATATTGTTGATGGAGCCGCTTTAATTCG
>JBDHRI010000127.1:0-4917 GCA_039807465.1 Burkholderiales bacterium
CTGGATTTGCTTATTAAATGAAGCTAATAATTGACTATCAGTGCTATGTACCGCTCTACAATAATCGACCAAAATAGAAGTATTAAACCCTAATGACAATGCATCCTCTGCGGTATATTTCACACAATAATCAAGGGCAAGCCCAGCAATTTCAACATAGGTAATACCATTTTTAACCAAATAATCTTCAAGTTCAGTTTTTGAAATTTTATCATTATCATAAAAAGCACTATAGGAGTCAATCGCAGGATTTTCACCTTTCCTGATAATTCTGTCAATTTTATCCAGATTAAATGCTGGATGAAACTCAGCTCCATATGTATTCTGCACACAGTGTATGGGCCAAATACCATTTTTGCTATTGACGATGAAAGAAGTATGGTTTTCTGGATGCCAATCTTGGGTAGCAACTATTAAATCATAATCAGCTACTTGCATCAGCTTATTAAGTGGTTCAATTATATCATTCGCAAAAGGAATCGCCAGTGCTCCACCACTACAAAAATCATTTTGAATATCTACCACTAAAAGTGCTTTTTTCATCTTACCTGTCAAATTGGCAATAATTATAACTTTTATAAAGCAAAAAGCCCCGGGGCATTACTCCGGGGATTTGGCTACTACAATCACTGTAGGATACAATATAATACCTCTAAATTTCATGTATTGTCAAATATATTTCTAGTAAATTTTTTCAGAAATATAGACAACAACGGAAGCAAAGCTAAAAGAAATAGCGCCCACAACATTTTCCCATTAATTACTCCACTTATCGACAGATTATTATTTTCTATCAAAATAGCAAGATTAGTACCAATATTGGCATAAATAAATGTCGCTGGTGCAATTCCCCAAAAGGTACCCCAAAAGAAATCTCTTAGTCGGATATTGAAAATCCCAACCGCCAAATTAATCATAAAAAATGGAATTATCGGTAGCAAACGTAAACTTAAAATATATAAAAACGCATTTTGGCGAAAAGCCTTTTCCATAAATCTGACTTGATGCCCCATCTTGTTATGAATAAACTCCCCAAAGCCCATACGAATTATTACTACTAAAATTAAAGCCCCAACACTAGCAGAAATAAGAACTAGAAACGTAGCAAGCCAATTACCAAAAAGAAACCCGCCCAATATAGTAAGGATTATCCCTCCTGGTATTAAAGTCATAACCACCAACATATAGGCTAAACAAAAATAAATAGCGGATACAAAAAAATGCTGACTTACATAGTACGCAAGCTTCTGGTAATACTGATATAGAACATCAACTTTTAAATATATCCAGAAATGAAAGTGACACAAGATAATTATCAGGCTCATTAGTAACAATAGTGGTATTTTTTTTAGAATTTTATGGGTCATAAGGAAAAGAGAGCACATTCAAATAATCGTTAGCCAAAACTGGATATAGCCCAAATATATACTAATAAGCAGGAAATCAGTTTTTAAATTCTTTTACTTTAGGCTTACTGTCTATTGTGCAGCCGTTACATAAGGTTGCACCTTTTTTTGACTTTATACGATAACCAACCCGAATAATCCAGATCACGGCAATAGCAACTATAACCAGACTCAACCATAAATCATTACCACTCATAGCCTCAAACTCCTATAATTTAATTGAAGATTATAACAAATAAATCAAATTCTAACTACAACTATCTAATATAGGTGTAAAATTACTCCATTATATATGCCATATATTGGGAGAAAGATAAACTATGCTAAATCTACCTTTCTCTATTAATTGACAACAATATGAATTATTTACTTTAATAAGCCCCGTAATAACATCATATTACGAATACCCAATTTTATAATTTCCTAAACACAACAAAAATGTACAAAACACACATACCTATTGACCTTCACTGTCATAGCACACACTCCGATGGATCATTGACGGTAGAGGAAGTCTTGAATCTTGCTAAACAAAACGGTGGAATATATCAAGCTCTTACTGATCATGATACAGTAGATGGAATTAATGAAGCTAGAAGCATAGCAGCAAAGCTTGATTTAAATTTTATTGCTGGAGTAGAAATCTCGGTTACTTGGCATGCAAACACTTTAATCCATATTGTCGGACTTGGGGTTGATGAAAAAAACCCACAACTATTAGAACAATTACAGTTATTAAGAAGCTCTCGCCTCACTCGCGGAAAAAGAATTGGAGACAATCTGGCTAAGGCTGGAATATCAGGTGCATTTGAAGGTGCCCTTGCCTTGTGTAAAAACCCACAGTCTCTTAGCCGAACGCACTTTTCACAATTTTTGGTAAATAATGGCTATGCCAAGCCTGGAAAAGCTTTTGAAAAATTTCTGGCACCGGGTAAACCGGGATACACGCCACAAATTTGGGCTTCATTAAAGGATGCCGTTAACTGGATTACTCAAAGCGGAGGAGTAGCAGTAATTGCCCACCCTGGACGCTATAAATTCACTCGAACAAAACTACTTAAACTGATTGATGAATTTAAAGAATATGGTGGTCAAGGAATCGAAATAATCAGTAGCTCCCATGCTCCAAGCGATGAGGAGAATATCGCCCAAATCTGTAAGCAAACTGGTCTTTTTGGCAGTGTTGGCAGCGACTTCCATCAAGAAGAAAGCTACAGAATAATTAAACCGGGAAGAAATAGAGCCTTACCTCATAGTGTTGAACCAGTCTTCAAACTATTGGGAATTGATCAACAATACTACTAAAACTGGAAATATATGTCGCAAAATAAGCTCGCACATTCATTAAGTAGCCGCCACATCCTCATGATCGCGCTGGGTAGTGCCATTGGCACCGGATTTTTCTTCGGGGCTGGTGAATCGATAAAACTTGCCGGACCTGCAATCTTACTATCCTATGCACTTGGTGGAATAATGATGTATATTGTCGTTCGTGCCCTAGGCGAAATGGCAGTTGCTGAACCTAGCTCAGGGTCTTTTAGCTATTATGCCTACAAGTACATTGGTAACTACGCAGGGTTTGTCTCAGGATGGAATTACTGGTTTAACTATATCATAGTTTCCATGCTTGAACTTACTGCTACAAGTATTTTTATGGATTACTGGTTTCCAAATGTTACCCACTGGATAGTAACACTGATAGTAATGATTATTTTTACGATTATAAACCTTCTACATGTCAGAATTTTTGGTGAATTTGAATTTTGGTTTGCAGGGATTAAAGTAACGACAGTTATTTGCTTAGTATTATTTGGAATTTACATTATTGGCTTCGATCATAATTCAAATCAGGGCGTTTCAAATATTGCTAACTTATGGCAAAATGGTGGTTTTTTTGCCAATGGGCTGCAAGGATTCCTGTTTTCATTTGTAATTGTTGTGTTTTCATTTGGTGGTACAGAATTGGTTGGAATTACTGCTGGAGAAGCAGAAAACCCGGAAAAAACCATTCCAATGGCAATTAATGGAATTATTGTGAGAATTATTCTTTTTTATATTGCAACATTGGGAATTGTAATGTGCCTTTACCCTTGGAATAAAATTGATGCCAACGTTAGTCCTTTTGTCGATGTATTCCGGCAAATTGGAATTAACAAAGCGGCAAGTCTAATGAACTTGGTAGCAATTAGCGCCGCACTATCCTCATTAAATAGTGGTATTTACGGTACAGCCAGAATGGTATATAATTTGGCAGACCAGCAAAATGCTCCTAAATTTATGAAAAAAACTTCAGAGCGAGGAATCCCGTATAACGCAATTGTGTTTTCAGTAATCTGCATAGCAATTACTGTATTACTAAATTACCTTTATCCTAAGAAGATTTTTAACATTCTACTAGCTATTGCGACTATTGCGGCAATTATTAACTGGTTAACGATTCTTGTAACCCATGCCTGCTTTAAAAGAAAAGCTAAAAATACTGGTAGCTATCCAAGCCTTTTTTATCCGTGGAGTTCAATATTTGCTGCCATTTTCCTAATCATAGTTGCAAGTATAATGTTTTTTATGCCAGATATGAAACTGGCTATCATGATTGCACCAGGATGGCTTTTACTACTTAGTATTGGTTATTTTATAAAAACCAGAATCAAGGGAAATCATAAATGAGTAAAAAACCAGATGAACTAAAACACAAGCTTAAAAACCGCCACATTCAAATGATTGCACTTGGTGGCGTTATTGGTACCGGATTATTTTTTGGCGCTGCAAAATCAATTCAATCCACTGGACCTTCAATTATTCTCTCATACATCCTTGGGGGAATAGTTATCTATATAATCATGCGAGCTCTTGGTGAAATGACGGTTTTTAAGCCTTCTTCTGGCTCATTTAGTGATTATGCTAATACCTATATCAATAATTATGCTGGTTTTATTGCTGGTTGGACAGCTTGGTTTGAGTACACCGTCGTCTGCATGGTCGAACTAACTGCGGTTACATTTTTTCTGGATTATTGGATCCCCGGATTGCCACACTGGTTAATCTGTCTTGGATTACTGGTATTATTTACCCTTATACAGCTAATAAGTGTAAAAATGTTTGGTGAATTTGAATTCTGGTTTGCGGGAATTAAAATAACTGCGATTATTTTCATGCTGTTTTTTAGTGCCTATCTAGTTGTATTTAACCCTAAAATTCACGCAGATACAATTAATAACATTCATAGCTATCAAAGCCTAGATGTCTTCTTTGCCAGTGGAATAAAAGGCTTCTTATTTTCGCTGGTAATCGTAATCTTTTCTTTTGGTGGAACTGAATTCGTTAGTATTGCCGCAGGTGAAGCTGAAAACCCAAGAAAAAGTATTCCCAAAGCGATCCAAGGTGTAATTGCCCGAATTATTATTTTCTATGTTCTGACAATTCTAGCTATTATCTGTTTATATCCATTTAATAAATTAAATGGCAATATTAGCCCATTCGTTGATGTTTTCAAAGAAATCGGGATTAATCG
>JBDHRI010000128.1:0-4911 GCA_039807465.1 Burkholderiales bacterium
AAGCATATTCTTGAAGATCTGATTGTTACAGCTGAAGATTTACCTTTTGAGTTTATGATGAATGCATTACGGCTTATTGATGGGTTTAATACTACTTTATTTAATGAACATACTGGATTGCCATTAAATAAAGCTTTGCCTGCCCTACTTGAAGCCCAAGATAAAAAACTAATTGAAATATTACCAGATAGAATCCGCCCAACTAAGCTTGGGCAGAATTTCCTCAATGATTTACTAGTAATGTTTCTTAACGATGCTAAAATTAACTCTAGCAGATAATTCACCAATAGTTAAAATGATTTATAATATATACTCCGCAAAAATGCTTTGGAGAAAAAAATGCTGATACTACTTATCCATCATAGTAATAGGATTATTAATTATCAGATTTATAAATTTTTCCAAAAGAAATATAGTCTGCAAGTAACTGGCAAAATTGATTTCAGTGATTTTGCTACAGTTAATTTTACAGAAATTAACTCACAAAATAAAAAAAACCATGATGAAGTACGCAATGACTTACAAAATGACCTATTAAAAAATCATCTAGACTTTCAATTATTAATCGCTAACTCTCCACTCATTAATAAAGAACATAGCATAATTGTTAATAAAATTAGTCATGGTGGAGATACGTTTAATGAGATTACATTAATAAGTGAACAGGCAATTGAAAAACTTGCCGAATACACAACTCTTGCACCTGGAGAGCAAGAAGCTGACCTAGAATTAACCAAAGCACTGCTAAGCATGTTTCCAAAAGCGAAACACTATGCTTCATTTGAAACAGCATTTCATGCTACCATATCCAACACTCATAAAATGCTGCTACCAAGCCTTGAATATAGTCGCGAATTTGCCAGAAACTATGGTAAAAAAGGGTTATCCTTTGCAGCAATAAATCAGCGCCTTAATGATATTACTGAAAAGAAAATAGCAAAAGGTAAGTGGCTATTTATCGATATAGAAGCTACAGAAACAATTATTTGTGCAGTTAAAAACAATAAAAGCATTTATTCTACAGCAAGCTTCATTCATGATGAATTACTCAGCTTTAAATCTTGCGGACTTATTGATCCACAACTTGCCAGAATAATTGAGACAAAACCTAATCAAATACCTAATTTTTTCACAAAATTAAATTTATCCCAGTTAGATACTCCAAGCCAATCAATACTAGAAGTTATAAAATCTGATGAACCAGCAATAAAAATACTAGGTAATTATTATTTTAACCAACTAATTACAACAATCGGTAAATTAACAGCAATCATGAAAGGTCTTCACGGCATTGTATTTACTGGTAAAATTGCTGCCTTGAATCCAGAAATTAGAAGTAATATTTGTGAACAGCTGGAGTGGCTTGGTGTCGAACTGGGTAATAAAAATAATACCGAAAATAAATTTAAAATTAGTAAAAAAAGTAGTAAAGTTGAAGTATATGCAATTCAGGCATCACCGCTTGATGGCATGCTTTATCAATTATTAGATCGAGTGTAATGAATATCCTGACAATAGACAGCTCCAACGAATTTTTGGTATTAGGAGCACAATCAGCTACTAGTAGCGAAAAAACCATGATCAAAGCCGGTAATCGCCATTCTGAATTTATCCTACCAGAAATTGATAATATTCTTAAAAAGATACAATTAAATTCAGTCTCGGAACTGGATATGATCGCCTATAACTATGGTCCAGGTGCGTTTACTGGGCTTAGAATTGGTTTGGGCTGTGCATTGGGGCTGGCTTATACAAGTAATATCCCGTTAGCCGCAATTCCATCCTTCTTCCTTTATACTTGTAAGGAAAGTTATAAATACCGCTACTTAGCAGTGTGCTTGGATGCTAGATTAAACCAAGTTTATTTTGCGGTAATTGACCAAGAGGATTTTAGCTATAAGATTAATCCATGTTTGATCGCTCCAGAAGATATTATCCAAACTTTAGAAAATAACCCGTTACTTAATGCTGATAACTGCTGGATTACTGGCAATGGGATCAGTGTTTATAGCGATAAAACAAATATTTTGACCAATAAATTTGACTATTTGCATCAGGAATATCCAGATGCCTCAAGAATGCTTGGCTTATGCAATCAGGGTCACTTTCAGCAATTCAACTGTAAAAATGCGGATTTAATGTATATACGCGACAAAGTAGCCTTAAACCTAGAAGAACAAAGAAAAAGTAAAACCCAACAATGATAATTCGCGAGCTTGTAGCAGAAGAAGTTATCTCCCTAGCAAATATTGATATATCAGTCAATCCAAGTGCGTGGTCAACTGAAAATTATCTAGATGCAATTAAAAATGAAAATCAATGCATTCTGGGGATTTTCAATGACCAAAATTTGTTAATTGGCGGGGTCAGCTATAGCTGTGTTCTTGATGAGGCAGAAATTCTGCAAGTATGTATTTCATCTAATCAGCAACGGAATGGTTATGCATCACAATTATTTGGTCATTTATTTGATATGCTAATTGACTCAGGAGTAACGCAGGTATTCCTTGAAGTTCGTTGTAACAATACTCCCGCAATAAATTTATATCATAAACTTGGATTTAATATCATTGCTGAACGAAAAAACTACTATAGAATAAATGGTAAACTTTTTGATGCGCTAATAATGGCAAAAAGCTTATGAAAAAATCTGGACAAAACTCTTTATCCCTACTAATCGGTAATCTATGGGTTCCCAAAGCAGATGTTATTGCTGATCTACGGGCAAAATATCCGCTCCCAGAAGCAGAACTAACCTCCATTAGTCAGAATAAAAGAGATACTCTGCCAGATGCTATGATAGCAGAAATTAATTCAATGCCAATTAGTAAAGAAGAAAAACCTATAATCCAAACAATACCAGAAAAAAATCAACAAGCAGAGAGCAATATTGGAACGCCAGCAATAATAGCAACAACACTAGGAAATAAAGAGCTTATTGAACCTACTCAAGAGAAATTGATACTGATTAACAACTGGCAGGAACTTGAACATCAAATTATTAACTGCCAAAAGTGTAAGCTTTGCTATGGACGCAAAAATGTAGTTATTGATCGTGGACAGCGTAGCGCGCGCTGGATGTTTATCGGCGAAGGACCAGGTGAACAGGAGGACATTCAGGGTAAACCATTTGTTGGCGCATCTGGACAACTACTCGACAAAATGATAGCCGCCATGCAACTATCGCCAGAAAATGACGTTTATATTGCCAATGTGGTCAAATGTCGTCCACCGAATAATAGGAATCCAAACGAAGAGGAAATAACAGCTTGTAGCAATTATCTATTTAGCCAGATTGCTATGGTTAAACCAAATATTATCATTACTCTTGGACGGTTTGCCATCCAAACCTTATTGAAAACCACACTCGCGGTAGGTAAACTTAGAAGTAAAGTTAATTATTATCAAGATATTCCAGTAATAGCTACCTATCATCCTTCGTATCTGTTACGTACTCCGGAAGCAAAGAAAGATGCTTGGAATGACCTACAGCTAGCAATGAAAACATTTAGACCATAAAAATAGGCATCACTTAGTGATGCCTATTTTTATTACTATCCAAGCTTTTCAACCTGCCCAAACTCCAGATCAACTGAAGTTTCTCGCCCGAAAATCTGTACATTTACGCGCAATTTGAATTTATCATAAATAACATCTTCAATGATTGCATTAAAATCGACAAATGGACCATCAACAATTCGGATTTTCTCGCCAACTTCAAATTCAACCTTGTGTTTAGCTTTTTCCTTAGAGTCATTAACTTGCTGAAGAATGCTATCAACCTCTTTTTGTGAAATAGGCACTGGACGCGAATCTTTGGCAACTCCGATAAAGCTCGACACTTTAGGTGTTTTACGGATTAACAATCCCATTTCATCGCTATAATCCATCTTAACTAAAACATAGCCGGGAAAGATCTTACGATCATTTTCACGTTTTTTACCGTTGCGAACTTCTTCAATCTTTTCTTTTGGTACCAGAATAATGTTTTTTTTGAGAAAATCATCAATCTCTGCATCATTCGCTAAATTTGCATCAATACCAAATGCTTCACGAACTTGATTTGCTTTATCTGCTTGTCCAGCGTACTCATAATCGTTAATTCTTTTAATGATATTAAGCGTTAGCGATCCCTGTACTTTATCTTCCATATTTGTAGCAACTTGTACTACATACCATGCGAGACTCATTAACTGCCCTTTCCTAAGATAACTCCGTAAAGAAGCCATGCGAGACCACTATCTACAGCCCATAAAAAGAGGCTCAGAATCAAAACAAAAAGAAATACGATCCACGTAAATTGCATGGTTTCTTTTCTGGCAGGCCAGACAACTTTTTGCAGCTCACGCCATGAATCACGAATATAACCATGTAAGTTAATTCCCATCGGAGCAACAAAAAAGAAAGTACCTCCAGCAGCTAAAATGGATACAATAAATATTGCCCAACGTAACCAAACATTTAGTTCTAAACCATAAAATAAACCGAGTCCAAGGACTAGTAACACCAAAGAGATATAATTAAATACAACACTAGGTTGCTTCACATCTTCTGCTTTTAGCGGTGAATTCATATTCAAATACCGTTCTTCTAAAAATCATAACAGGCATGAATTATATACTAATTCAAATTAAATCACAATTTAAAATAAGTATGTATTATCCATACCTATTGACCTAAAGTAAAAATAATATAAACATAACATAAAAAAACAGCCGGGATTTTACAGTCCCGGCTAGTTTTATTTGGCAGGTCAAGAGGGCTTCGAACCCCCAACCTTCGGTTTTGGAGACCGACGCTCTACCAATTGAGCTATTGACCTATATTCTTCTAATTATTAAGCAATAATTTTAGAAACAACACCAGCACCTACTGTACGACCACCTTCACGAATCGCAAAGCGTAAGCCTT
>JBDHRI010000129.1:0-4897 GCA_039807465.1 Burkholderiales bacterium
CCGATCTCAATAAATGCAGCACCAACATAAGGCATCGCGACAGTTACGGGGTGATTCGAACTAAGAAATTCTCGGTTCCCTAACTGCCCATCAACTCCGTATCCCCAACATAATACTTGCCCTGATTCATCTAAACCACAAAATGAACTACTCGATGCTTTTAATTCACTGATTTTACTATCTAATGGTAGTTGTACTTTGGATGGAACTGATTCATTTTGATCTTGTCCATTACCTATTTGACCATCCAGACCATATCCCCAGCAATAAATATTGTTATTGCTATGAAGCGCACAAAATGTCCCTGAATAAAAATTTGAACTACTCACCAGTTTAGTTATGGCTGGTGTTGTAATAACAAGGCTTGGTAGGTTAGTATTTGTTTTTATACCATTACCATTTTGTCCATCAGCACCATATCCCCAGCAATAGATTTGTCCATTGACCGTTAATGCACACGAAGTTTTACTATTTCCTGATATCACCACATCGGTAAATTGTGTGCTAGATTCAGAAAAAACAACTTGAGTCGGGACTGACTCATCCTGATTTTTGCCATTTCCAATACTTCCATCTGCACCATAACCCCAGCAGAAAATCTTTTTATCAGAGTCAATCTCACATAATGTTGAGCTCATGCTATAACTGGAGCTAATTTTAATAATCTGATGGTTTTTAAGACCACTAAGAGTTGGAATAGCTGAATTTACTATAGTCCCATCTCCCAACTGCCCATTTGCACCATATCCCCAACAATAAGTATTATTCTTATTTGTTTCAGCGCAGGATGTGTTAACACTAGTTGCGATTAGAGTAAATTTTTCATTTTCAGGCATTATAGCTACAGTTGGTGTACTTTTATGTGAAAAAGAACCATCTCCAATTTCTCCATGACTATTATATCCCCAACAATATAATATACCTTGCTTATCTAGTGCACAGGCAGTATTACCCATACCTGGAACTAAATGAGAAAAAGTTACCGTATCGGGCATAGTTACTTTAGTTGGCTGACTTTTATATTGACTATTGGTATCTCCATCGCCAATTACACCATATTTAGCATATCCCCAACAATAGACATTTCCAAGATCAGTGAGACCACATACAAAGGCTGGTCCATAATATGAAATATTCAGTTCCGTAAATATTTCATTGGTAGTTGGCATAATAACCTCAGTAGGTATAAACTGATTTTTAGCTTCACCATTGCCAATCTGTCCAGACTCTCCTTGTCCCCAGCAGTAAGCATGCCCATTAGTTGCCAATGCACAACTTGTTCCGCCACCTACTATAACAGATTGGAACTTTACAGATGCTGGCATAGTTATTAGTGTTGGGCTGGATACATCATTACTCGTTCCATTACCAATTTGACCATTTTCTCCTTTTCCCCAGCAATAAATATTTCCAGCTTCATCTAAAGTACAAAAATTATGGCTAAACCCAGCTATTTTTGTAAATCTTACATTATTCGGGTTTAATACAGGAGTTGGTACATAATTATTATCTGTATTACCTGAACCTAATTGAGAATAGCTGCCACTACCCCAACAGTATATTTTATCCTGCTGATCCATGGCGCAGAATGAATCTAGCCCAGATGCAATTGATTTAAACACAATATCACTAGTAGAAGCTAATGATTTATCTTGTTTTACTATACTTGTATTTACGCTATTATCAATTGATGAAGCGCTACTATTCTCACCTGAATTACAAGCAGTAATTAAACCAACAGCTATTACGCTAAAAAAGAGCTTCTGCACTAATTTATTTTTCATTTTTAAAGCCTATATTTATTTCCAATAATTTTGTTCGGATAAAGCATGCGCCTTCACAAAAGACTTATTTGCTTCAAAATAATTACGCCACAGCTTAGCTAGTGTTTTTCCGACTCTAGATAGCAAAGAATGTTTTATTTCAAGTAGTTTTGGCATTTCTACATGTGGAACTAAATAAAGCGGTAATCTTTGATCATTTTTAAGATGGTTTACTAATTTATTAACAGTCTGCTTCATAATAATTCTTTTCCTAAAATATTTATTAATTAAAGTAACTTTATTTGGTTACTGCTTATCTCAGGATGGAATTATGACATTTGCTAATTATTTAAAATACCTGCATTTTTAGCAGACTATGCGATAATCTATTATCTTTGCTGACTCTTATTGAGACTGGACAACAGTTGCAATACCGTCGTCCTTAGTAAATTTGAGGAAAACATTATTTATTGTGAATTATAAAAATACCCTAGGGACAAACTCCTCCTGTATTAATTTATCTGCCCCCTGATTTTCAAGAAGATATTATCGTTGGATAGCCAGTAAAAATCCCCTTACAATATGGAGTACTCCAGACAGTATATGTTTTGCCAACTTCTTCCAGAGTTTGCTCATAAAGTATGATATCTTGAGTCCATTTTTTACCATTTTTTTCAACACCACTTAATTGACCTTTTACAATATTAAAGTGTAACCCATCTACTTCTTTGCTATCATAGGATATATAACGAAGATTTACCCCATTGACAGCATTTACTCCAGCCTTACTGGTTATTTGCTTAATATCAGTAAATATTACTGTTGGCGTATGGCTATCACAATATGCCTGAGTTATACTTTTACTACGAGGAACCTGATTTTCAAAAACAGCAGTCCATTTGACATTGCTGCCATCATCGTGGGTAGTTTCCGCCGCATTTGTAACTGCTATTTGTACCACCGATACAATAGCTAAAGAAAATTTTTTAAAAGTATTCATAATTACTTCTCAATTTTGTTAGATAATTAACAGATTTTCATAGATTGAGCAAAAAAATCTTAATCGAATTTATCGCCTTTAATATATCTTATCATGCTTTTATTAGTAGCCGATAACATTTAACTATTTGATTTGGATTGATTAATATATTTTTAAACTCTTCAATGCTAGTGATTTCATAACACTCAACAATCAATTATATTCTTAACAACAATGTTTGATATATTATTGATTCCCAGCTGAGAGTAAAATTTGATAAGTTCTGATACAGAATTAATCCCTAGTTTGCGAAAAATCTGTTTTTTTAAATATAGTAAAGTTTCAACATTAATCACAATACCCGTGCTACGCAAATAATGTTGGATATCATTTAAAGTTTTTCCAAAAGTTAATAAAGTAATTACCTTGCTCTCTAGCTTAGTTAACCCAACATTTTCATTACCAGAACAAAATAAATGTTCAAAACTTTCTATTAAAACAGCAAGATCCTGTGAAATATCAGTTGCCACTCCCAGTATCGCAATTACATTATTATTACTATCTAAAACCGGTGACTTATCAGTTTTAATTAACATATAAGAACCAACTTCATTGGTAAGTGGCATCAAATATTTTGAAGTATGCTGTTCTTTATTAGTAATAACGAGATCATCATCATCTTTAAATTGTAGCGCCAAATCTTCCCACCCCAGTTCAAAATCTGATTTACCAATCATTACCAGAGGATCTTTAAATCCACTGACGACAGCTAGGGATTTGCTAACGGCGATATATCTTGACTGTAGATCTTTCAGGTACATATACCCGTGAAAGTGCTCAATAACATAAGTATAATAATTAATTATAGTTGATTGATCATTTTGCATAATCTTATTACATCCTTTTCGTTATGTACACTAGAAATTCCAAACCTGATTATACTCGTACTTCGTGTAACCATTGGATAAGCTAACACAGTTGCTAAAATACCATTTTGTTTAAGGTGTCTACCTTTCTCTATAGCCATAAATTCATTACCAATATACCAGCCACGAATAGCAATACTAGAATTGCGATTAATTATCTTCACGCTTTCATTGATGCTATTATCAAATAGGATCAGATTTTTTGCTAGAGCATTTTGTAAATGGTAAATCTCATCACTTAAATGAATTTGAGCTGAGGCTATAGATGCATTGACAAGCGGCGTTATGGGCGAGCCTGAAAAAATATAAGTGCTACAAAATTCTTTAATAAATTCGGTTGCCTGATGGTTTTTAAGAACAATTAACCCACCATAGGTACCAAAGGCCTTAGCCAGCGAAGTTGTTAAAATAACTCGCTCAGACAACTGATTGTTAAGCTCTTTCATAGCATAGCCATTCCCATGGATACCAAATACTGACATCCCATGTGCATCGTCCAAATATAGATAGCCCTTATACTCATTTACAATTGATAATAGCAGAGGAATATCGGCAGTTTTACCCATAGAACCTACGCTATCACAGAAGAGAATTGGTGTATTATTTTGTGACCTAGCATCTTTGATTATTATCAATAAATTATCAACATCTGTGAAATCAATTACTGATACGTTACCAAACTGCTCCATTAGCCCACGATTAATCTGGATAGACGCATGAACCGATTTATCTAAAATAAAGTGAGGTGCATTATTAATTGGAAAACCGGGCATTTCTCCAGATGCCAATAGTGGAATTAAACCAAGGTGTGCAAGATGAGTCGAAGAAAAAAATATAGTACTCGCACTGAAAATCTGATTTAAAAGATCTTCCAGAATGTCAAGCCCAACATACTTCATTCTAGTTCTTGCCGAGGAGAAAGAAAGCCCCGCCAAATCGAGATCATTAGATGCAGCCTCAAGAATACGCTTATCCTGATCTAAGCCAAGATAGCTACAGGATAAATACTCAGTGTACTCACCCCCATCCTCAAGGGTTATTTGTTTACCTATTCTTTTAGAATAGCTTCTATTATTTAAATGTTCAAATATTTGATCTTGATGCTCTTTTGAGTTCCGAATTTTAGATTGCTGCCACGTTAATTTAATTTTGTTATCCCTTGCGTCAAATTGAACTTACTACCAATAAAACTCTTTCCTTTAACTACGCTATTGAATCTTGCGGTTGAA
>JBDHRI010000130.1:0-4888 GCA_039807465.1 Burkholderiales bacterium
ATACTCAAAGCCAAACAAGTTTATCTATTAGCAGCCTTTTGGCTCACATTTATCATGTTTAGTGCGACCAAATTCCAGCTAGATCATTATACTAATATCATCATGCCATTTGCAGCGATACTTTGTGCTGATTATCTATATCGCCAAGGTGGTAGGAAGCTAGCTAAATTTCAGCTGGTAATTAGTATTCTACTGATAGTACTTACTATTGGGTTAACGTTGTATTTATTCAAGTTGGATATCGCTAGTATTAGCATTATTCTACCACTAGGTTTACTAATCTACATCATCCAAACCAAGGATAAAATTAGCTACCTATCGCAGATAACACTTTATCCAGCATTGGCAATTTCGTTTGCTTTTGTGTTTATCATGCTTGTGAATGGGCGGATTTATGCTAAGTATGATTTTGGTTATCTGGCAGCACAAATAATAAATGCCCAAACCGAATCTTTACCCGTCTATGACTATAATGTTAATGCGCTACCGCTAGAGTTTCACTCTCACTACCCATATCGTAAAGCGCATCAACTGGGTGATTTACCTGAAGCTGGAGGATACTATCTGTTTATTCGTGATACTGAATGGCAACAATTATTAGTTAAAAAAGATAAATTCCAGTTAATCGGGGAGTTTTGTGGCAATACCATAGATAAAGTTATTCCATATTATACAAATCCTACAAAATTAAAACAACATCTAGAATGTTTTATGGTGTTAAAAAATGCTTCAAGTAAATAAATCAAATCTGCTTAGACAACTAATTGTAGTTTTTACCGCGTGGGTATTAGCATCCATCTCGATTCTTGTCGTAGATCGTCCACTGGCTATACTTATTCATCAAAATGGTTTGGATAGTTATTTACAGCTGCGTAAGATTACCGAAGGAATGCCTGTTTTTATCAGTGTACTAGCTATGCTGGCATTAATAAGCTACTACTGGCGTAAAGAGCGTAAGCTATTAAGCTTTACTGCCCCAGTTTATTTTTATCTGATGCTAAAGCTGACAATGGAGATAAAAACTGGTCTAAAAATCATTTTTGGCAGATATTGGACAAAAACCTGGATTAATAATAATCTTTCCCTAATTCATGATAATGTTTATGGCTTTAACTGGCTACATGGTTTTGGCAATCAGGGAAGTTTCCCTTCCGGACATTCTACTTATGTGGTATTTTGTGCTATGTGGTTGAGTTATATTTATCCTAAGCTAGCGTATATTTGGTTTTTACTGGCACTTCTTTGTATCACATGTTTGATAGTCCTTGATTATCATTTTCTTGGCGACTGTTTTGCTGGAGTTGGACTAGGAATGCTTTGTGCAGTAATTAGCTTGGCTATTTGGCAACGAATTGCAATTAGCCACACTATAACAAATAAATAAATTTTAAATGAGTAAAAAATGCTTAATCAACACGTAATTACTACAATTCTTGAAGCAAATAATTTGGAGCCTGAGTTTCTTGATCGGGAAATTAATAAAATAGCTCTTAAAGGGGTAGATTTTGCTGATTTCTATTTGCAACACACAGCTACAGAATCATGGGTGCTTGATGAGGGTATTATAAAATCCGGTAGCTATGCTGTAAATCAGGGTATTGGGATTCGTGCAGTGTGTGGTGAGAAAACCTTTTTTAGCTATGCTAATGCGCTTAATGAGAAAGTAATTAGTAATCTGGTTGCTAATTTATATTTAGAGCCAGTTAATACTCAGTCTGGGAAATACTCACAAGATAAAAAGCTAATAACCCCATTATACACTTTGAATAATCCGATTGCGACAATGGAGAGTATCGGTAAAATAACAATTCTGGAACGGATTAATCAGCTTGCCCGTAAACTTCCCCATGTTAGTAATGTGATTGCGAGCATAAATCTTGAATATGATCAAATTTATCTGGTACGGAGTGATAAAGAACATTTCGCTGATATTCGTCCTTTGATTCATATGAGTATAAGTGTTATTGTGAATCGGAACGGACAAATGGAGCGCGCCGGGGCAGGTGGCGGTGGTAGATATGATATTTCATATTTTAATGACGAGGTTGTTGATGGTTATATTGAACGTGCATATAATCAGGCTATTTTGAAACTGGATGCTAAAGCTGGTCCTAATGGTGAAATGCCCGTTATCCTTGGGAATGGTTGGGCAGGAGTAATTCTTCATGAAGCTGTTGGGCATGGGCTTGAAGGTGATTTTAATCGTAAAGAAAGTTCAGCCTTTAGTGGTAAGATTGGTGAGCGGGTAGCCAGCCCGGGAGTTACGGTAATTGATGATGGTACGATTAGTGATCGTCGTGGATCGTTAAATATTGATGATGAAGGTAATCCTACCCAGCATAATGTGTTAATCGAAGATGGTATTCTTAAAGGCTATATGTTTGATGAGTTAAATGCTAGGCTAATGAATACCAAATCTACTGGCAATGGACGGCGCGAATCTTTTGCTTCAACACCAATTCCGCGAATGACAAATACCTATATGTTAGGTGGTAGGCATACGCCAGAAGAAATTATTGCTAGTGTTGACTATGGGTTATACGCGGAAAATTTTGAAGGTGGACAGGTCGATATTACATCTGGACAGTTTGTGTTTAATGCGTCTGTTGCTTGGGTAATTGAAAAAGGTAAATTATCCTATCCGGTAAAAGGCTGTGCTCTAGTTGGGAGTGGTCCAGAATGTTTACAGCATGTTACCATGATAGGTAATGATTTTTCTCTTGATAGTGGCGTTGGCGTGTGCGGTAAAGATGGACAGTCAGTACCAGTGGGAGTAGGGCAACCAACAATTCGTCTTGATGGCGGGCTTATTGTTGGTGGCTAGTAAGTAATTTTTATGAGGCTATTATTATGAAGTTATTTAACTCTAGTTTACGGCTGATATTTTACTTTTTTCTGACTGTTGCTGCTACGGTTTCTCTTGCTGATAATCTTGGGAGTAAACAACACCCGATTCAGGTCGGTGTACTCATGGACATGCCGTTTGCCCAAAATATTAATGGACATTATTCGGGTATTGCGGTAGATATCTGGGATAGAATTGCTAAATTGAATCATTGGGAATATCGTTATATTCCATTAAATAGTGATAATATGGAAAGTGTGGTTGATACTCTTGCAAGTACCAATAAACTTGATGTAGTGATAGGTCCAGTATCAGTTTCAGCTAAACGACTGGAAAAAATTGACTTTTCCCGCCCATTCTATCTTAGTTCTATTGGTGTTATAATAAAAAAACATGAGCTGGGTATTTTTGATATCGCAAAAATTCTGGTTAGTAAAAATCTGCTTCATATAATAATTGCTCTTATTCTATCTTTTACTGGATATTTAACACTATTATGGCTATTTGAACATAAAAAAGTCAGAAACGGGCTAAATAATAATCATCTCCAATATCCAAGCCTGACTCAACGAATATGGTTGCATCTTTTTCAGAAAAAAGTTGATTATATGCCAGTAACTACACAGGGACGGGTTATTGGTATCTTCTGGATTATAATTGCTGCTGCCATATTTACTGCTATTAATGCCAATTTTACTTCTGCGCTCACGATTGCTCGCTATGAAAACGCGCACCGCTCCGGAACATTGGAGGGACTACAAGTATCTGGCGTTGCTGGGGTTACGGGAGAGTTTGATATCGAAGTTGCCGAGAAAAATGGAATCCCTGTTACTCCGGTAAAAAATATGCAGGAAGCCATCAGGCTACTTGAGAAAGATAAGGTTGCAGGGGTTGTCAGTGATACTCCGGTTGCAATGCATTATCTACGACAGCATAATCTGAATGATTTAACCGTAAGCCCAGTAACTTTAGAGAATGATGAAATATCATTTGCCGTGAAGTTAAATAGTCCATTAAGACATGCAATTGATTTAGGAATTTCATCATTTCAAGATGATGATAGTGTTGTCCCACTTTGTCGCAGATATGTTGGTGAACAGGCGAATCGTTGTGATCTATAACGGATATTTGTGGCAGTGCTTTTTTGTAAACCGAGCAAGAAATAAAACGGTTATCTAACTTTGACTATCTTGATAGTATAAACATATCATATATTATATCAATACTAGTTGTTTATCTCTTAAATATGATATGATCTTGAAGCTCATTACTGGAGTTTATCATGAAAAAACTGACTGATAAAGAAAGAGACAAGTATGTGCAGGAAATTATTCTGCCTGCTTTTCAATGGATGTTAAAAAGCGATTCCTTTACCACCTTATTCTCAGCAGACGCAAAGATATTATTTATAACCGAAAAAAGTGCAGCATCTATAGCGATTGACTCAGCTGATAAATGTATTGGTATGAGCTATGCTACGCCCTTAGAAGAGTATATAGCCGGATTAAAGGAAAAATACGGACTTGATGAAGATAACATACTTGGAGCTTGTGCAAAGATATATCAGACCCAACTTCTTGCAATTAATAATAAAAAGTCGGTGAGTTATATAGATATGATTCCTTATGCCGGACAATTTCATGGCTATTTGTGTATCTTGACGCCGATTTTGCATCCAAATGGTGAGGTGGTGGCATTACTGGCTAATTCAGTCAAACATTATCTTTTTGGGCTGCATGAGTTTATCTCGGCTGCAAATGTTGATAATATTCCAGCGCTCAATTCTTTGACTGCTGAAAATCTGGAGATTAATCTGTCAAAAAGACAGCACGAAATTTTGTTCCTGATTTGTAACGGATTTTCACAAGAGATTGTTGCACAAATGCTCAAAGTAACCAGAGGAACTATTGCTAAAACCATTTCAACACAAATATGCCCCAAATTTAATCTGGTTAATGATTCTGCCAGATTAATAGATTTGGCACGCCAAATGAAATTACATCAGAAGATTCCTCAAAGTTTGTGGCGGCAGTATATTGTAAC
>JBDHRI010000131.1:0-4888 GCA_039807465.1 Burkholderiales bacterium
AAAGGAGTAGATAAAATATCTACTCCTTTTGTTTAAAAGATAACCTAGATCTTGAAAACCTAGGTATTTTGATTAACCTTTAATCATCGGCACGACAAAAGGTTTAAATAGCGATGAGGGAATATATTGAAAATAGCCCCGCTCCATGGCAAGCTTAGTCAAATAGCCAGTATTTGATCCGGGAATATTAAATTTTACACATAGTTTGGTTGCAATGATAGTGGCAATAGTACTTCGGCTAGTCTGTAGGGTTTGGGCGATCTGCTCCTGATTTAAGCCATTGGCTAGTAAAAACATCACCTCCTCTTCGCGCCGAGTCAGTTCTATTTTATCCGGAAAATTATTCTTAGTATCTCCACTATCGTATAATGTATAAAAATGTTCCTGAAAACCAAAAAATTTTGATTCAATCGCATGACTTTGAATCGCCACCACCTCACCAGCTTTATCAACAATTGGAACATAGGTAACCAGATAGCTATTAAACTGATTATTATATGGTAGTAAATCAAAGAAACTTATTGCCCGTTTATTCAAAAATACATCTTTCTGAAAGTCCAGTATCATTCCAGCATATTTATTGATAGCGTCTTTATGCTCATCGCTATAACTCAAACCAAAAATTGCTCTGGCAAGCACATGACAGCTGTCATCTTCATAACTGATACCAACAGCATTTTCCCATGAGTCATAACCCAATGACTTTGCCGATTGATGGGTGCAAATCACTAGTTTATAATTTCTGCCATATAGACAGGAATACATTGGTAAATCAACTAGCTGCATGAAGTTGTTACTGATATATTCGTTTAAAAACTGATCATGACTAAAATCTGTCATTATGAATATCCTGAAGATTATAAAATATAAATTAACCTAAAAGCCATACTTGCAGCAAACACCATGAAATAAACCTAATAAGACATTTTAATTACAGGATTTCTGAAGAATCGTATAGTATTTGTCATGTGGTGGATTGGTTAATGATTTAAATTTAAAACAATATTTATAACCATACATACCACAGATATGACAGCTTGCAATTAAGCCTGTCTCCTTATCAATATTACCATCAGCTGCCGCTTCCTGATAGATTTGTGTAGGTGTGTAGTTAGCAAATTTCTTTTTATAGTACGAATCACGTTTCAGGTGGCTAATAATTTCAATTTTATTTTTGCTATAATCATAGCTAAGGCTTCCAACATCAGTACTTTCAGCATATGGTGCAATATTTGGGTATTTTACTATTATCAAATTACTCTCGATCCTGAGGGCATCCTTATAATTTCCCGGACAATAAGTGAGCGCACTCACTTGATAGGTAGTTTTACCAGTGATAGTTAGAAATTTGCAGGCGATATTACTATCCATGTCTATAGTACCACCACTCCCGCCAAGAATAATATATACCGAAGATTTGGGATAATTTATCTGGGATAACATATTTAAGGTAAATGAATTTCCTTCTTTACCCAAATTAACTCTCTGCTTATTCAGGTACAGACTGTCACCATCAGTTTCCGAATGTTTAATTGCTAAATGACCAAATTGATTGCTTGAGGATTCAACGGCATAACCAAGATCTTTAACTTCAGTAGCATAACAATAAGTAATACTCAACAAGAGAGACGGTAATATTAGTCTTTTCATTTTAGCCTACTTGATCTTACAGTTAGTTGCTTTGGCGTTTGGTCCGCTACAGCTAATGTCATAATTGGTACCCTTATTGTCAAGTCCGGTACAAACAGGTACACCATTTGTTCCCAACTCACAATTCATGGTTACTTTTTCACCAAGGCTATCACCAATTTTACACTTCAATTTATGATCAGTAGAAGTAGCACAGCTCATAGCAAATGTAGTTCCATCCGAAGATTTACCACTACAATTAGTACCTCCTTTACCATCTGATTTACAATCCATGTTCAGATTATGTTGTCCATTTTCAACATAATTACCATTACAGCTTGTCTTACCATCACCTTTGGGAATACAGGATAAGCCCATTACATTATTGCCGCTTTCAAGGGCGCTACAATGAATAACACCTTTTGCATCCGTCTTGCAATCGGTAGAGATATCAGCATAAACCAAAGTGGAAAAAAGAGCCAAAAAGCAGGTAATAATTTTAGACATAAAGGCAACTTTAAAAGATGGGCGTTAGCAATAAATTTGTTTTAATACTTCTAGCACTTTGATCACATTATCATCTGCCAGTGAATAATAAATAGTTTGTGATACTTTACGCGTTTTTACCAGACCATCATTTCGCAAAATTGCTAAGTGTTGTGAAAATGCGGACTGACTAAGCAGAGAAAGGCGCGAGAGTTCTCCAGCACTCAATTCTCCACCGATCAAATGGCACAAAATCAAAAGTCGATCTTTATGTGCCATTTTCTTCAAAAGATTTACCGCTGTCTCAGCTTTTTCTTTAAGTGCTGTTAATTCATCTAATAACATACCAACTCCAAAGTTTGTTTTATTACATTATTTTAGGTTTTAATTGTTAATTCTGTCAAATAAAAGCACGTTTAGCCAATAACAGCGGATATGATAAAATAAAATATTAAAAGCAATACTGCATACTTAAAGGGAAGAGACTATGCATAAACTTCGTTTACTGACAATACTTGGAGGTATTACATTAAGTTCATTAAATTCTTTTGCGCTTGATTCTACAGCTAAGGCAGACCCTCGGGGAAATATAACAATTAACCAAAAAACAACACCTGCAACGACTTTTGTTGAAATAAGTCCTGCCGCATATTATCATAATCTACAAGAAATCCGCAAAATGCTTGGTCCAAATGTAAAAATTTGTGCAGTAATGAAATCAAATGCTTATGGACACGGCATAGATAATTTGATCGCCGAAGCACTAAAGGCAAATGTAGATTATATCGCAGCTGTGGATAATAATGAATTCAGATTATTAGCAAATCGGATTAAAGCGGCACATAAAAAGACTCATCTACTACGCATAGCTCCGGTAACTAAAGCTGAATTAATTGAAGCTCAAACAGCAAACTGGAATGTAGAAGAGATCGCTGGCTCACTAGAAGAAGCAAAAATGTTATCTGATACCGCCACAGAATTATCAAAAAAACTAGGAAGAAAGGTCATCATATCAATTCATGTTAATGTTGAAACAGGCATGGGACGAATGGGATTCAGAGATGTTAATGAAATAAAACAAGCAATTGCCTTACCTAACCTAAAACTAGTTGGGATAATGACCCATTTTGCCAAAGACTATGAAGATCCGCCTATTGATTATAATGCTACCCGAGCACAGTTGGATGTTTTTGAATCGGTGGTGAAAGAGCTTAATTTGAATAAAAATGTTATTCAACATGTGGCAAACTCTGGTGCCGCAGCTAAATTTCCATGGGCGCGGAAGGATATGGTTAGGGTTGGCTCACTAACTTACGGTGAAGATCTCGACGATAGACAAGACCCAAAACATGTATTACAACCTGTAATGTCTTCTTTTAAAACTACGGTAGCAATCATCGAACGGAATGTTCCGCCACATTCACCAATTAATTACGATGCAATGCAATACACCAGAAGTGATAAACCTTCCACTACCGCAACAATTAGAATCGGTTACTATAATGGTTTCCCACAGTATGCTTTCCAAGAAAGTGCTGTAGTATTAATTCGTGGGCAAAAATTCCCAGTAATTGGTAAAACCTCAATGAATATGCTCGTAATTGATGTTACCGATGAAGATCCGCAAAACCCAGTTAAACTTGGCGATGAAGTAGTGTTGGTGGGAAAACAAGGTAAGCAACGGATAACCTGGGATGAATTTGCAGCACGAAATAAAATGGGGATTACAGAACAAGTTTTATTGATCGGTAATCAGTCCCCACATGTAATAATTAAGGATAAGTAAAATTTTAAATAGTCCGCTTACACTAAAACAGTTACCACCATTGTCTTTATATATTCATATGCCTTGGTGTATAAAAAAATGCCCCTATTGTGATTTCAATTCACATAATTTAAAAGGTGATTTACCAGAAGAACAGTATATAAATACACTATTAGCAGATCTGGATCAGGCGCTTCCACTAATCTGGGGGCGCTCGTTCCAGAGCATATTTATTGGTGGAGGAACGCCAAGCCTCTTTAGTGGCAAAGCGATAGATAATCTTTTAAGCCAGATTAGAACTCGTATTCGACTCTCTCCATACGCAGAAATTACTATGGAAGTAAACCCCGGAACTGTTGAAAGACAATATATCAGTGAATATAAAGAAGCCGGGGTAAATCGCATTTCGCTTGGGATCCAATCATTTAATAATAGTCAACTAAAAACACTTGGACGTATCCATGATGAGAGTGAGGCAAAATCAGCAATAGAAACAGTTGCAACGATCTTTGAGAATTTTAATCTAGATATAATCTATGCCCTACCAAAACAAAGTATTTCTGAGACAGAAGAAGATATTCGTGAGGCAATCAGCTTTAATCCAACCCATATTTCGGCATATAATTTAACTATTGAGCCAAATACCGAATTTGCGAAATATACGCCAGCTGGATTACCCGATAACGATACCTGCTATCTAATGCAGGATAATATTACTGCTATTTTATCCGAGCATGGTTATAAACATTATGAGACCTCTGCTTTTGCCAAAGAAGGTTATCAATGCCAACATAATCTCAATTATTGGCAATTTGGCGATTACCTTGGGATCGGGGCTGGTGCGCATTCCAAACTAAGCTTCCACGATAAAATAATCCGCCAGATGCGTGATAAACACCCGGCACAATATCAGGAAAAGGTAAGATTCGGTAAGCATATTCTTGAAGATCTGATTGTTACAGCTGAAGATTTACCTTTTGAGTTTATGATGAATGCATTACGGCTTAT
>JBDHRI010000132.1:0-4816 GCA_039807465.1 Burkholderiales bacterium
GTCAAGCATGGAATATGATGCTGATATTTTATCAAACGATCAGAATTGTACCAAATGAATTAAATGAGGCATCACGGATGTTTCATCATGGACCATGGACGCGCTTTTGGCGGATTGAATGCCCATACTCAATGCCGGGATTATTATGGAATACCATGGTTTCCCAGTCTGCAGCATGGTTTGCGATTCTTGCAACAGAGGCAATTCCGGTTAAGACTAATACTGTTGAATTACCTGGTGTCGGTTCATTTATGGCTGAAGCATTAACTCAGGCTAATGTAAGCGCAGTAGTCTGGTCAGTAATTGCATTAATTGCCAATATTATCCTTCTCGATCAGCTAATGTTTAGACCATTGGTGCGTTGGGTGCATAAATTCAAATATGAAGATACTGCGAGTAAAAATCAAAATACATCATGGTTTTATTCCTTAATTCGCCATTCGTATTCGTCAATTTACATGACAAGAGGACTAATTGCATTCGCCCATTTCTGGGTTTATGGATTACCACGACTTTGCTATAAGTTCAAACTGAATTATCTAGTGAAAGTAAGTCCGGGCGGTTCGGCGCTGGTGGCTAAATTATGGTATGTTGCAATAATTCTGATCTGCGGTTATTATGGGGTCTTATTGTGGCAATTCTTGCCTAAAGCAGATTTACTTAAAATGCCACTACTGATGTCATATACAGCTATCCGAGTATTTGCGGCAATGGCGTTAAGCATTGTTATCTTTGTACCCCTTGGTGTTTGGATTGGTTTAAATCAGAAGTTGGTTAAGATGTTTCAGCCTGTTATTCAGGTCTTGGCAGCGCTACCAGCTAATTTATTTTATCCTCTGATTGCTATAATTTTGATTAGCTATCACCAGAGTTTGAGTGTTTGGTCGATTTTTCTAATTATGCTTGGTACTCAGTGGTATATCTTATTTAATGTAATTGCTGGGGTTTCGACCTTGCCGTATAATTTGATTGAAGTCAGTAGAATGTTTCATGTTAAGGGCTTTATGTGGTGGCGTAAATTTATGATTCCGGCAGTATTTCCTTATATCGTTACCGGGATTATTTCAGCCGCTGGTGGTGCATGGAATGCCGCAATTGCATCTGAGCTGATTACTTGGGGTAAGATGACCAAGCAGGCAGTTGGACTTGGTGCTTATATTTCGGATACTACTGCTAATAATGAATTAGCACAAGCTGCTCTTGGCTGTACGGTAATGTGCTTTATGGTTGCATTGTGTATTGTTTTCGTTTGGAAACCTTTATACACAATTGCTGAAACTAAATTTAGAATTAATTAATGGGAGTAACTCATTATGACAGATAAAAAAATGATACTCCATGCCGAGCATGTGTCAAAATCTTTTGAGATAAATAAAAATCATAGCTTGCAGGTTCTTGAAGATATCAGTCTTGAAGTTTATGAGGGAGAGATAGTTGCTTTTCTTGGTAAATCTGGTACTGGAAAATCAACTTTCTTACGAATTCTTGCTGGCTTAATGGAAGCTAGTAGTGGCAAAGTTACTTGTAATGGTAATATTGTTAATACACCTTCACGTGATATGAGTATGGTTTTCCAAAGTTTTGCTCTGATGCCTTGGCTTAGTGTTTTTGATAATGTGGCTTTTGGGCTTGAGGCTTTAAACTATCCTAAAGAAAAAATTAGATCAGTTACCCAGTCAATGATAGATATGATAGGGCTGGCTGGTTATGAAAATTCTTACCCTAAAGAGCTATCGGGAGGAATGAAGCAGCGGGTTGGCTTGGCTAGGGCATTAGCGGTTGAGCCCGATATTTTGTTGTTGGATGAGCCTTTTTCTGCTCTTGATATCTATACTGCACATAAAATTAAGACTGACCTAACTGAATTATGGGAATCTCGGCAAATTAAAACGCGTTCAATGATTATTGTTACTCATAATGTCGAAGAAGCTGTAATCATGTCTGATCGGGTATTGGTTTGGGATAGTAATCCTGGGCGAATTGCGCGGGAGTTTAAAATTGATATTCCGAGAAATGAACGTAGTAAACGTAGTGTACTTGATTTAGTTGAGGAAATCAGTCATCATCAGCATGAACAAATTGCTCATGCCGAACGTAAACGAAAACCTCATATTTCACCAAAGAAATAAAAAAAGACCACAAAGTGGTCTTTTTTTATTAATATCAGTAGCTAAAATTATTTAGCGGCTGCAGTATCCGCAGCTTTTTTAACTGTATTTAAAGTAGCTTGCGTAGCTGCCTGAAGATTTTTTGATGCAACTTCAGCAACTTGTGAAGTAACTTTAGTTACTGTGTCAGCAGCTTGATTAGTAGTTGTAATGATATTTTGGATAGACTCACTAGCAGCTTTTGAGAATGTTGGATTAACTGCAGAGAATTGATCAACAGACTTAACTAGAGATTCTTGAGCACCTTTAATTGTGCTATTTGCCGCAGTTGAAAATACAGCTTGAGACTGATTTAAAACGCTATATAATTCTTGGCTTTTAGCAATAGAAGATTCAACTGAGCTGATTGCAAATTTTTGCATACAACTAATAGCTTCAGTAGGATTTGTTGCTGAACAGATATTTTTAGCAGCAACAGCTGATTCTTGCATAAAAGAACGAACCGCGTCACACTGAATCATTGCAGCTTGTTTGATACCTTGGATTGAAGCATCAGCAAGGCTAAGGCAAGTATCCATCATAGCTTGTACTTGAGAATTGAAAGCAGTATATTGAGTTGATTTTAACATTTTTGTCCCCTAACTTGGATTATACAACCTTATGTTGTAAGGTTACTTTATTGACAGGCTATATTATGCTGCATTGCAAAAATAAAGTCAAGTGTTTTTGTGGGGATAGATGAAATATTTTTTAATTTATTAAATATAATTAATATTATCAATTGCTTGTGTTGAGAGTTTATGCGACATTAGTCATCTGAATGGCATTTTTCTAGCTGCCCATTGATAAATTTACATTTGATTACACCATTATTTATGGTTTGTAACTTTAAAACGACATCACCATTTTTTTTAGTTTTGCTGTTTAGTATAGTACAATAATTTGTAACATCACTTAAAGTTGAATTTTCGTTAAGGGTGTAGCGACCACAGCTAACGTTATTATTACCAAGGTATAGCGATTGTGCGAATGTGTTACTAACTCCAAATATTAAAAGAATACTCCAAGTTTTTAATATATTCATAATCTGATCCCATACAAATTAGACTAGAGGTCTATTTGTTTAAAGTCAAATTGGCTATAGTTATTTGACTATGTTAATTATATACGATTACGGAAACGAATTTTAAATATTTGAAGGATAGATGATAAAATAGTGGCTAATTAGCTTTTAAATACGGAAAACTTTATGAAATATACAAAAATAATTGCAACGATGGGTCCTGCAAGCGCAGCACCAGACATGATTGAGCAGCTTATTGGTTCTGGGGTAAATGTGTTTCGGCTTAATTTTTCTCATGGAACTCATGAAGATCATGCCAGAAACATTGTCAATATTCGTAAGATTGCTGAAAAACTTTCCCGTCCAATTGCCATCATGGGCGATTTGCAGGGACCTAAAATCAGGGTTAGTAAATTTGTTAATAATCAGGCTGAGTTGGCTAATGGTGATACTATAATTCTCGATACCGCATTTAAAGAACTTGGCGACAAAAACCTAGTTGGGGTCGATTATGAAAACTTGGCAAAAGATGTAAAAGCTGGTGATATGCTACTTCTTGATGATGGCAAAATTACCTTTCGCGTAAATAAAGTAGATGGAACTAAAATATCTTGCCGGGTAGAACAGGGCGGGATTCTGAAAAATAATAAAGGTATTAATAAAATGGGTGGTGGGCTAACTGCGCCAGCACTTACTGATAAAGATCTTGAAGATATAAAATTTATTGCCACTCAGGATGTTGATTACGTAGCAGTATCTTTTCCTAAAGATGAAAAAGATATCCAATTTGCTCGGCAAAAGTTAGTTGAAGCTGGTTCACGAGCACAGATTATTGCCAAAATGGAACGAACTGAAGCGGTTTTTCAGCATTTAAATGCAATAGTTAGTGCTAGCGATGGCGTAATGGTTGCTCGTGGTGATCTGGCGGTTGAAATTGGTGAAGCTCTAGTTCCTGGTTTGCAGAAAAAAATCATTAAAGTATGCCGTGAATATCATAAGATAAGCATTGTTGCTACCCAGATGCTGGAATCAATGATTGAAAATCCGGTGGCGACTAGAGCAGAAGTTTCTGACATTGCTAATGCCGTTCTGGATGGTACTGATGCAGTAATGTTATCAGCAGAAACTGCTAGTGGTAAGTATCCATTACAAGCCGTAGAAACTATGGCACGTGTTTGTGAAGAAGCTGAGAAGATGGCAGATGATAATTTGCATGGTAATTTTGGCAATGAGAAATTTGCTAATATTCAGCAAACTATCTCAATGGCTGCGCTTTTTAGTGCTTATCATCTTGAAGCGGATGCAATTATTGCACTTACTACTTCAGGAGCTACAGCACGCTGGATGTCGCGTGTTATTACAGATGTGCCGATTTATGCAATTACCGATTCTCATGAAGCCTTTCAATCTATGTCCATGTTTCGTGGAGTGTTTCCGGTATTTCTTAAACATAAGGCAAAAGATTCAAATGGGCATGTTGATGAAGCTTGTGATTTCCTTGCACGGCAACATATCTTACAAAGTGGCGATACGGTCATAGCTACTTATGGCGAGATGGTTTCGCAGGTAGGTAGTACCAATTCATTGAAAGTAGTGAAAATTTAAGGTAACGTTCAAAAGGTAGTTGTTAGTAACTACCTTTTTT
>JBDHRI010000133.1:0-4672 GCA_039807465.1 Burkholderiales bacterium
CCATTTTTACCGCATATTTCATCAGGGATTTCTTTATGAATACCATTCGGATAACCGCGATAATTTATCTGATAGAGGCTATTCAAATAACTTAAAAAGCCATTTGAACCACAACCAAGTCTATTAGCAAGGCTTTGCCAGTTGACCTGATTTGCTTTTGCGGTTGTATGCTGCGGCGACCATGCTGCCTCAGCGAGCCCAGTTAATTTGGGTAATGCCATATAAAATAGATGATCAGCACTCGCCAGATTTTCTGACCATAACGCTCCTTCAAGACCAAGGATATTTTGCTGATTTTTGGTCTGATTTATAGTCTGATTTGCGCTAACTATGCTACTTAAAGCAGTATATGTACCACTATTGTTTCCTGCCCAAACAAAACCATGCTCATACATTGATGGGGTGTAAGCTAGATCAAAATATGTCTTATCAGCAAAAGCCAATACTGTTGGATAGTTTTTGCTAGCAAGTAACGCCGCATTTTTTATCCCAGAACTACTTGGATCCCATACCCATATATGCCCGGTTTGTCCGCTACCAATAATTTCTTTATTAAAAGCACCATCCGAATTTTGCACAAGCTGCTGCCAGCCGGAAATAAGTAAGTCACTATTATTATTAGCTAGCCGCTCTAAAAATAGCTGAGACTTCGCTAATGCAGATAAGTTACTCCACTCATTACGACAGCTGGTATCGTTGCTCCATGCATTTTTACTAACTTCATCTCCAGCTACACTAATTTCATTATTTATTGCATAGATAGTAGTCTGCCCATTAAATTGTTTGGCAATATCATTTACCAGTGTATTCATCGTCTGAGTAAACTCAGGACCGATTGAAATATCACTATTATAGGTACAGACTGGCAAAACATCATCGGTATAACCCTGAACTGACATATATTGTGAATTATCATTATGATCGATCATTACTTCCGGCATCGCCTTGATAATTGAGCGCGCATGTCCGGGAATATCTATTTCAGGAATGACTGTTATCTGGTTCTGATTAGCATAAGCAATCAGATTTTTTATATCTTCCGGCGAATAGCTCCCAGTATATACAGTATTAGCAACAGGATATTCGTATTGCGTGCGATTGGTTGTATCGAGATTATTTTGCACTAGCATTGTTGCGCCAATTTGTTGTCCAAGCCCACGAGTTGCTCCACTACCTGATAAAAGAGGTAACGAAGGAACTTGAAGCCTAAATGCTTCATCATCAGATAAATGCAAATGTAGTGTATTTAACTTGCTTGCTGCCATCACGTCAATTAGCTGTTTTATTTCATCAAAGCTAAAGTAATGTCTGGCAACATCAAGTAATATTCCACGATATTTAAAGCGTGGATAATCAACGATTGACATTGACGGTAATTTTCCCCGGTTTTGATACCAGAGTTGCCTTAGAGTTTGAAGAGCATAGTAAGCACCGGCATTAGTCATTGTTTCAATAATGATATTATTTGCAGTAATCGTAATCCGATATCCTTCGGGATTATTATTTACGGCTTTAGGTGTGGTTATTTCCGTTATTACAATTCCATCCCTAGCCGTAGCATCATTATCTAGTGTTACTTTTTTATCAAAATCTTCCTTCATGATTGCTACCCAGTTTTGTAGCATTTCATTATCACTATTTAGCTGATTATGAATTACCAGTTTCTTTGGAAAAACATACCCGCTATCAATTGCCTGCCCAACCAGAACTGGTGTTGGTACAATTTTAAGCTCATCTGGATTTGCAGGCAAACTTGAATTCCAGTTATTCTGAATACTATTTTTTAAAGCCTCATCAACTTTCTCTTGATTATAACCAATTATCGAATAGTTACTAATTTCAGTATTAATCGTATATATTTTAGGAATATCTGCTGCTTTGGCAGTATTTATCAGGAATAAACTTTGTGGAAAAGATGAAATATTAGCAGGCATTCCCTGATTATTATGGCTTAGCCGGATATAATAGCTCTTATCCTCTTCAAGAGGAAAATTACTTATTGGTTCAAGTACTGTCAGATAAGCCTGAGATAAATCCTTATCAGTTATCGAATCTGCCTTCGCATAACGTAGATTGGTACATCTGCCCCCAGCGTCACAGATTTGCATCCTTAAATTTTGATTAACATTTTGTGCTGCAAGACTATAAAAAGGAATTGGCATATAAAAACCCAATTGCCATTTTTTAAAGGTATCTTCATTATTTGTAAAATTAAACTGAATACTAAATTCATTTGCCAGATCTTCATCCATATGCCCCATCTGAATGCCATTTACAGCAATATCAGCCTTTGTGTAGGATTTAGCAGAAACACTACCAAGTAATAAAAGCATGGTTGATACAAATAATTTTAGCTTCATCTTAGTCCTTTTATTTAGTAATTACCCATTATAAAAAATAAAGAATATTGTAACTTAGATATTACAATAAAATCCGGGCATTGTTACTATTATAGCCATAAAGTTATATTATACCAAGTAAACCATTTAGGGTAAGTATTTATAGTCTTAAAATCTGACTTAAAACCATACTTAATGCGGATAATTTATAACTAATTATCCAATTTGTATATCGATTATCAAAGCTTAATTAAATTGCTTTGGTATATAATATCAGATGTGAAAAATTTTATCAGGAGTATGTATGGATCGCAATATAGCAAAGCTTGAGCCACAAATTGTTTGGAACTACTTTCATCAGCTAACCCAAATTCCCCGCCCATCCAAAAAAGAGGAAAAGGTTCGGGCGTATTTGATTGAAACAGCCAAAGCCCTTGGACTAGATTATACTGTTACCAATATTGGTAATGTTGTGATTCGTAAAAAAGCAACAGATAATAGCAAACCACGCAAGAAAATCATCTTACAGGCACATATGGATATGGTTCCAGCTAAAGGCAAGGAGTCTAAGCATAACTTTGAAACTGACCCAATTGATGCCTATATCGATGGTGAATGGGTAACTGCCAACGACACTACTCTTGGTGCGGATAATGGTATGGGAGTAGCAATGGCACTCGCAGTGCTTAGTTCTCAAAACATAAAACACAATGACCTTGAAGTACTAATCACAACTGATGAAGAAGCGGGAATGACTGGTGCATTTGGAATCGTTGGCAATGAAGTTACTGGCGAAGTATTATTAAATCTTGACTCCGAAGAAGACGATGAAGTATGTATTGGTTGCGCTGGTGGTATAAATACTAATGTTACTTATCCAATTAGTCGTGAAATTGCGGCAGCTAATCAGCAAACCATCAAAATCGAATTAAAAGATTTATTTAGCGGACACTCCGGGGTTGATATTCCTTTAGGGCGCGCCAATGCAATTAAAGAAATGGCTCATCTGCTAGTTGCGCTGGATCTAGAGTTTGGATTCCAACTAGTATCAATCAGTGGCGGTAAACTACGTAATGTTATCCCGGCTTATTGTGAAGCCTATATTAATGTTGCGAAAGATAAAATTCAGCAAATAAAACAATTTATCGGCAACTTTGAACGTGATTTAGTTCAAGAGTTTGGTGAAACAGATCCAAACCTTAAACTGGTAGTTTTAGATGCGGATTATGCAGATAAAGTAATTTACCCAACTCAGGCACGTCAATTTATCTATGCACTAGATAGTGCCTACAATGGAGTCTGGCGTATGAATAACAAACTGGGTATCGCTGAAACCTCAAGTAATATAGGTGTAGTAAGTACTCATGATGATCACCTAAAAGTTATTACACTCCAAAGAAGTGCAATGCATGCTCCGAAAATAAAAGCTGCAAATGCAGTAGCTGCTGCTTTCAGACAAATTGGAGCTAGTGTTGAACATTCTGACTGTTACCCTGGCTGGCAACCAAATACAGCTAGCCCTGCATTAGCTATTGTTAAAGAAGTTTATCAAGAATTATTTAATGAAGAAATTCATGTCGGAGCAACTCATGGCGGGCTTGAATGCGGACTTATCATTGATAAATTTCCAACACTAGATGCAATATCAATTGGGGCAACGATCCGCTTTCCTCACTCACCAAGTGAAAAAGTAAATATCAAATCCGTTGCCAAAAATTGGAAGCTACTAACCAATCTAATTGAAAGACTTTAAAAAGTAATAACCCCGTAAAATACGGGGTATTACTCATTTTATACGGTTTAAGCCAATATTTCCACTTTGTTGATCAAATAACACTTGATAATAATTAAAAATATTATTTCCGACATTTACAATGCCCCCGTTATAATTACTATCGTAGGCAGCCACGGGGTCAGTCAGATAAATAGGCATTACACCTAGTGAAGTTACAATATCAGCTTTTATGGTATTTACAATATTTCCATCTTTATTAACATCAAGCCATGATGGTAGTGGGGAAAATTGAAAACTGGAAGATGCGCCACTATCAAATAATGAATTATATTGAATCACTGGATTTGGAGCTCCTGAGATTATATAATCAACAGGCACAGCCATATCATCCCAGCAACTTGGACTTACTGATGAGCTTACACCATAACTATTACAACTACTTTCTGTCAACTGAACATTTCCAAAATCTGCCAGCTGTGATTCGGTAAAATTGCCAAAAGTAATTTCAGATTTGGGCGCATCAAAAATAAATGCCTGATTATATGGATACGGCAAAAATAACTTAGCCGAAACATTACTATCCATCCGTAAGCCCAAA
>JBDHRI010000134.1:0-4523 GCA_039807465.1 Burkholderiales bacterium
TATGGCAGAAGGATTCACTGCTAAAGGTGGTTGATATATATTATAATAACGGGTTAACAAAAATTTTTATATTGATGCGTAGTAAGAGCGCAAAAAAAATATGAGATAAATATATCATGCAATCATCTGTCGGAAATTTAGCTAGTTTACTGCAAAGCCTACTAATCAAAAATGGCTTTGCTGGTGAATTTCACGTTGATAAGCCAACTCGGTTATTAAATGCAACGGATAATAGTATTTATGAAGTAATGCCAGCTGCTGTTGCGATACCAGCTAATTTTGCTGATTTGCAAAAGCTAGTTAGTCTATCTAATCAGGAGCCTTTCACCAAACTGCATTTTTGTGCACGAGGTGGTGGGACTGGTACTAATGGTCAATCATTGACAGATGGTATAGTCATTGATTTTAGTAAATTCATGAATCGGATTGTTGAATTTAATCCCGAGGAAATGTCGGTAACGGTTGAACCAGGTGTAATTCTTGATGATTTAAATCGTTTCTTACAACCACATGGTTTATTTTTTGCACCAAATGTTTCAACCTCAAACCGGGCAACTATCGGAGGCATGATTGCAACTGATGCAGCCGGTAAGGGGTCTCTTATTTACGGGAAGACTGCCGATCATGTGCTTGGGCTCAAGGTGCTATTGCCTAATGGTACGGTTCTTGATACGATTAAGAATCAAGAGTCTGCTTCTGCGCTCAATGTACTAGCTGCACAAATTACTGATTTACTGACTCCAGTACAAGATGAAATTGCCTTGAGATTCCCACCACTAAAACGTCCATTATCTGGTTATAATATCCGTCAGTGTTACCAAGATTCAAATTTCAATTTGAATTATTTGATTGCTGGCTCAGAAGGAACACTTGGCGTTGTTGGTTTAGCCAAATTAAAATTGCTACCAATACCAAAATTCAAGACCTTGATTGTTGTTCACTATCCCAGCTTTGTCGAAGCTTTGCGTGATGCCAATTTCTTGATCCAGTTTTCCCCACTAGCAATTGAAGCAATTGACGAGAAAGTGCAAAAAAGCGCACAAACATTACCAAATTGGCCGCAACTTGCCAAAATGCTTAATTCTGAAGGCAAAAATTATATTTCTAATTTTGTCGAATTTGTTGCTGATAGTAAAGAAGAATTAGCGGCTAAAACCAGTAAAACTATTGCGGCACTTGATGAAAAGCAAGCAAATTATGTTGTTATTGAAGATCATACACAAATAGCGCAACTTTGGTCAATTCGTTCTTTAGCTGTTGGTCTTGCAGGTAAAATGCCGGGTAAACGTAAACCCATTGCCTTTGTTGAAGATGCGATAGTTCCGCCAGAGCATCTTGCTGATTTTGTTGCTGATCTTGAAAATGAATTAAATCAACTTAAACTCAATTATGCAATGTATGGGCATGTTGATGTTGGCTGTATTCATGTTAGACCCGCACTGGACATGCAAAATATTGAAGATCGTGAAGAAATCCGTCCGATTACAGAGCTGGTTATCAAACTCCTTAATAAATACCAGGGAATTCTTTGGGGCGAGCATGGCAAAGGATATCGTGGTGAATTTGTCCCTGATGTCTTTGGTCCGGTTTTGTATCCAGTACTATGTAAGATTAAAAAACTCTTTGATCCAGAAAATCGCTTTAATCCCGGCAAACTGACTTCACCAGATGAAAAGCCTTTAATCCGAATCGAGTCAGTTCCGATGCGTGGTGAATTTGACCAGCATATTCCGTTAGCGGTTCAGGAACAGTTTACCAGTGCCATGATTTGTAATGGTAATGGAGCGTGTTTTAATAAAGAGCCAAATAATGTCATGTGCCCGTCATATAAAATTACCAAAGATCGGATTCATTCGCCAAAAGGTCGGGCAACATTGGTTAAAGAATGGCTACGTAAAAAGTCTGCCTCTACGGCAAGTGAAATTGAAACTCGACAAGCTGCAGAAGATGCTTTTGCTGCCCTAAATGGCTGCCTTGGCTGTAAAGGTTGTAGTGGCAAATGCCCAACTCAGGTCAGTATTCCAGATTTACGTACGACATTTCTTAATGATTACCACAAACATTACAAAAAGCGCAAACTACGTGATTATTTGCTTGGACATATTGAAGGTATTTTGCCAACTGCTTATAAGTTGCGTGGTTTATGGAAACTTGCTAATCGTACTGGAATAGCAAAGAAAATCGGGATTATTAATTCTCCAGAACCAGCTGTCTTATCATTTGAAGATATTGCACGAAAGCACTCTTTAAAATACTATACTAATGCAGATCAATGTACTAAGCTTGAGTCAAACGCAGTGGTAATATTTACCGATAGTTTTACTGGTACGATAGATACCCAGATTCTATTATCTAGTATTGAATTTATCAAAAAGGCTGGCTATATTCCATATCTAACTGAGCCGCAAGCTAGTGGGAAGGCATTGATTGTTGCTGGCTATATTGATAAATTTAAGGCTAACGCTGAGCGCTTGGCTAAGCTATTTAATCCATTATTTGCGCTTAATATCCCAGTAGTGAGTCTTGAAAATACTGTAGCTCTAATGTTTCGCGATGAAGTGCGTAAATTCGCAACGAGTTTTGCTGGTAAGGTGTTAACTCTAGCTGAATTAGCTGACATGTTGACTAAAGATAAAGTTACCAATGCTTTTCCGGATGCTACGAAATACCGCTTATTACCGCACTGTACTGAACAGGCATTAGCTCCAGCTGAGGCGATTCTTTGGCAGAAGCTTTATAGCAAAGTAGGGATCAATCTTGAAATAAAAAATCTGGGTTGCTGTGGTATGGCTGGGACGTATGGGCATCTTGCTGAAAACGCCAGTAATTCTGCTGGTTTATTTGATCTGAATTGGAAGGCAACTATTGCTGATAGCAGTAATGTTATCACGCTTGCTAGTGGTTTTTCTTGTCGTTGTCAGGCGGATAAACTTGCCGATGTAAAATTAAAGCATCCAATCGAGATTTTAAATGACCTAACAGGTGATTTTAAGGAGTAAAACATGCGTAAACTATTACAGGCTATCGTCTTGGGGCATTTTTTTATAGTTCCATCTATTTTTGCAGCAGATTCGGATTTTGTGACTGTTTCCGATACAAAGTTTGCAACAACTACTAAGGTAAATGGGACTGATCTGATTTTAAACGGTGCAGGGCTTAGAACCAAGTTTCTGGTAAAAGTCTATACGCTTGGGCTTTACGTGCCACAAAAGTCTAATTCTGCTAAATCATTACTACAGGTTAATACTCCGGAAATGGTAGAAATTCATATGTTACGCACCATTTCAGCTGATACCTTTGCTGATGCTTTAAATGAAGGACTTGCGGCAAATAATTCCAAAGATATTCTTGCCAAATTAAAACCGCAGATAGATCAGCTGGAGGCAACCATGAAAAGTGCAGGTAAGACCAAAGAAAATGATGTGATTCGGCTTAGCTATATCCCGGGAACTGGTACACAGGTATTTTTGAATGGCGCTAAGCTTGGTGATTCAATTGGTGGCGGAGCTGATTTTTATACCGCTTTATTGAAAATCTGGCTTGGGGATAATCCAATTGATAAGAGCCTTAAAGACTCTATTCTTGGTTCGTCCAAATAAGCTGGTATTGAGAAATTTTATTATATTATTGAGAAAGATTAGGATAAGTGAATAACAAATATTTTATTATTGATTTTGATAGTACTTTTGTTCAAGTTGAAGCAATGGATGAATTGGCGGCAATTGCATTAGCTAATCATCCGGACAGTGAGAAAATTGTTGAGGAAATACGTTCCATTACTAACCTTGGCATGGAAGGTAAAATTGCTTTAAGTGAAAGCTTAAATAAGCGGGTGCAGTTGCTTGGAGCTAACAAGAAACATATTGAGCAGGTGGTTACTCTAGTTAAAACTAAAGTTACGCAGTCGTTTAAACGCAATAGTGAATTTCTGAAGAATCATGCAAGTAATATTTATATCGTTAGTAGTGGTTTTAAAGAATGCATTCTCCCAGTAGTAAAAGAGTTTGGTATTCTTGAAAGTCACGTATATGCCAATACTTTTACTTATGATGAAAGCGGCAATATTAACGGGCTTGATACTACAAATCCATTAAGTCAGGATAAAGGCAAAGTTAGTGTTGTGAGAAATCTTGCTCTGACAGGCGATGTATGGGCAATTGGTGATGGAATTACCGATTATGAGATTCGTGAAGCTGGTGCAGCAAATTTATTTTATGCTTTCACTGAAAATGTGGCACGAGATGCTGTTATTGCTAAAGCTGATGCCGAGATTAAGAGTTTTGACGAGCTACTTTATATCCACGATTTGCCGCGTGCAATTTCGTACCCACGTAATCGGATTAAAATATTACTCCTTGAAAATGTTCATCCGAATGGAATTAAACTTCTTCAAGATGAAGGCTATACAGTTGAATGTATGAAGGGTAGCTTGACCGAGGATGAGTTGTGTGAAAAAATCAAGGATGTCTCGATTCTGGGTATTCGTTCAAAAACAATGGTAACCAAAAAAGTGCTTGATGCAG
>JBDHRI010000014.1:0-21354 GCA_039807465.1 Burkholderiales bacterium
ACCCCTGTGCAATATGAGATGAGGTATATGGAAAATGTCTAATTTAGGTTGGTACTAATAATGGGGGCTTGACAAAGGGATTCTCATTTATGCAGCCAATTCTTGAAATTAGGGAACTTGAGCTTGTCCATTCTAAACGGATTTTATTTAGTGAGTTTAGTGCTAAGGTTTATGCGGGCGATAGGATCGCCATTATTGGTGATAATGGGTGTGGTAAATCAAGTTTGTTAAAGCTGATTTATAATAACTCTAGCATAAACAAGTTAGAAATAATCATTGCAGATGGCATAAAAATTGCACATGTTCCACAGCTAATTACTAATTATGATCGTTTGAGCGGCGGACAACGCTTTAATCAAGCACTATCTGTTGCATTAGCAAGCTATCCGGATATTCTTTTTCTTGATGAACCAACCAATCATTTGGATACTCAAAACCGCAAATCATTATTTTCATTATACAAGCATTCTCCATATACAATAATAACAGCTACCCATGATATTGAATTGATCAAAAACCATGTAAATATTATCTGGCATATTGTTAACGGACGAATAGTCGTTTTTCGCGGTAATTATTGTGATTATTTGGCTGAAACCCAGATAAAACGGCTTCAGCTTGAAGAAAAAGCGGCAATGTTGGAAAAAGCACAAAAAGATCAGCATGAGCGATTGATGCAGGAACAGCGACGAGCAAAAGCAAGCCGTAAGCAGGGAGAAAAGAGTATTGCCAAGCGGAAATGGCCAACTATTACCTCAGGAGCAAAAGCAAGGCGAGCAGAAACTACCACGGGTAGAAATACCGCAATTCTACGTAAAGAAAAAGAAGCAATAAATCATGAATTAAATGAATTGTGGTTGCCCGAAAAATTAAGCTACAAGTTTGCGATGAATACCGCTCATTCAACAAAAACTGTTCTCTCTATTCTAAATGGTCATTGTCGCTACAGGCAAGAGTATGGTTTTGAACTAAATAATATTAATCTTTCTTTATCTGGAGGTGATAGATTAGCATTATCGGGTGCTAATGGCAGCGGTAAATCGACATTAGTTAAGGCAATTCTAAATGATGTCATGGTTGAAAGAGTTGTCGGTGAATGGCTAATTCCTCCGGTAGATCAGATTGCCTATTTTGATCAGTATTATGCAAACTTACCTGCAAATAAGAAGTTAATTGAAATTATAAGTGAGAAAGCCCCTCATTTTGCATACTCTGAGCTTCGCAATTTTCTAAATCAGTTTTTATTTCGCAAAAATGAGGAGGTTGAGAAACTAGTCTGCCATTTATCCGGTGGTGAATTGGTCCGTTTAAGTCTGGCGCTGATTGCTTTACAAAATCCAAGGTTATTGATACTTGATGAAGTAAGCAATAATATCGATTTGCATATCCGGGAATACATAGTTGATGTAATAAATGGCTATTCTGGTGCATTGTTGGTAATTAGCCATGATCCTTATTTTTTATCTCAAATAGGTGTGAAGGAAAATTTTAACCTAGATAATTTATAATCTCAATGGCTATTTCCAGTTAGGCAATGTACCACAAATAACATAGCTGCTTTATCATTTTTATTTATTATCCCTGTGATAAAATGATGGTGAATAACGTACTGTCGCTGGTCCAAAGTTGGCTAAGTTACCAGATACTTCAGGTTTTTTTGTTTATCCACAAAAGCTGTGGATATCTCTGTGGATAATTATTTTTTATTTGGCTCTATTCATTGTTATAACAGGGTTTTGTCTGATCTGTTGATAATTTCTATTCTGTTATAAAATTAAACATAACAGTATGTTAATAAAAGTCAAGTTAAAAAATAATTTAAAATAATTCTTGACAAATAAGCGGTGGATAACTTGATAGTAAAATCAACGTTTCAGGCAAATTTTATGGAAAAAAATGTCTAATAATATAATATTTTTTCAAAGTAGTCAGCTTGGAGAGGAAAATATATCTCCGGGCTTATTTGATATTTTTCATGCGCATCTGAGAGATTCTAAGCGTAGTAATATTTTTAGCAAATTACAAGTGATAGTACCTAATCATGCTTTTGCGGTATATCTACGTGATCGTGTAACTAAAGCTGATGGAATCTCGGCGAACCTTGATTTTGTCGTACTTGTTGGAACGGTGCTTGAAAATATTTATCTTGAAAATAATCCCGAAGCACAATTATTTGATTTTAGACAATCACGCTTTATTATTTATGAATATTTATTGAATACTAATTTTGATGACCTAGAAACTGAAGAGTTAAAGAATTATATAGTAGTTGATGGTGTTATTAATAAATTTAGAGCTTATCAGTTAGCAAGCCAGTTACAACAAATTTTTCACGAGTATCTTTATTTACGAACATACGAATTAATCCATCTTGAGCGGGCAAAATTACCTTACTGGCAGAAACAGGTATTTAGACATTTAGCTGATTCTATAGGGGGTCGCAAATTATTTATAGATATTTATCAATATTTTATTAAACTTGATTTAAATGATAGCTCTCTAAAACTACCAGAACGCCTGTATCTTTTTGGTCTAACTTCAGTATATCCTTCGCAGCTTGAAATAATTATTAAACTTAGCCAGAGAATTCCTGTTTACTGGTACTATCAGCCATGTTCATATGAATATTATGGGGATCTTTTATCTACAAAAGCGCGCTCAAGTCTTGAGCAAAAATTGCTGCGTAAGCCGGATTTGAGTCTGGATGATTTATATTTGCTTGATGGTAATCCATTATTGGCAAATCTTGGGCAGCAGTCGCGAGAGTTTATTGAATTACTTAGGGCTAATGATGTTGAGGTTTTTAGTTTTAAGCCTGAATTTAATGAAAAAAAGCAGCCTACTACAATGCTTGAAATCATTCAGGATGACATTCGAAATCTAAAATATCGTGTACGAAATGAATATCGTTTGAGTAAGAATAATCTATTTTATACAGACCCAGTCAAAGTAATGTCCAGATCTGATGAATCTGTTTCTGATCTTCCCAATGGAAAAACAAGCATTAAAATAAATGTCTGTCATAACCGGATGCGTGAAGTACAGGTTCTTTTTAATGAACTATCTGATATTTTGTCAGATGGTTCCGGAGTTATACCTCAAGATATTCTTATTACAGCGCCAGATATAGATGACTATGCCATATATATTCGAGCGGTATTTGATAATGAAACCGTTTGTACTACTGCTGGCACTCATCTAAAGATCCCATATCATATCACAGGGCATCGTGAACAAGGTGATTACAAGGTTCTTGAAACGTTGAAGTTACTATTAAATTTGCCTTATCAGTTGCCAGTTAATTATCTGCTTGAGCTATTGATGCAGACAGAAATCAGAAATAGTCTTTCTTTTGATAATGATGATATTGAAACAATCAAAAGTTGGCTCATGGATAACCGGGTTAATTTTGGTTTTGATGAAAAAGATTATGAGCCTTATGGTTATCAGAATTTTTCGGTGCATAGCTTTAAGACTTTATTACAAAATATTGTTAGCGGCGCCTGTCTTAGTGAAGATGTGCTGATTGCTGCTAATCATGTTCCACTTTATAGGTCTGCTGAATCCATTGTGGCACCTTATGACAATATTGATAGTGGGCAAATTGAATTATGCAATAAGCTAATTGGCTTAATTGATCTTTTATTCAGAGTCCGGGAATTTCTTTATCTTGAACATAACTTGTATCGTGAATTTTCAATTAATGAGCTGCACGAATTTTTTGTTTCATTACAAGAGAAATTATTAAATAATCCTGATACAGAGTTATTATTGAATAAATTTATTGGCTCAATTCTGGATATTAACTCAGAGATTAATATAAATCTTTTAATTGTTAATCAGATAATTGATGACTATATGTCTGAAATTAAAAATAAAATCCGTTTTGAGAGTAAAATTACCTGTGCTTCGTTACAATATATGCGAAATATTCCTTATCGGGTAATTTACGTTCTTGGACTTAATTTTGGTGAATTTCCAACTCCCTATCAGCCAAATCAGTTAAGTATTCTTGCCAAAGAGTGGTATCTTGCTGATCGTAATTATAATATTGAGGATAAGCAGGCTTTTCTCGATACAATACTCTCTGCTCAGGAGCGGCTAATCGTCAGCTATATTGGACGAAAAGAAACTGATAATAGTGAAATTAAGCCTTCACCGATATTGAGTTTGTTTCTGAATGTTTTGGGGCAGAGCTTCACTAATTTTTGGGACGAGAAAGACCCAATGAAGCCGAGATATAATTATCGAAATATTATGTATCAGCATTCGCTGCATCCGTTTTATAATAACCATAGCTTCAATTATTCAGAATTTTGGCAAAAATTGGCTAGAATTACTACCGAAAAAACCCAAAATTTGCGTTGGGAATTTAATAGCACCCAACAAATCAGTCTTACTAATGAGCAAAAACAGGTTTTATATCAACCAAAATTAATCGATCTGGTTGCAACTTTTTGTTATTCGAATCGGAATTTATATCGGACATTGGGAATCAGCACTTTTATCAATGACATTGAGCTGGAGGATAGGGAAAGTATTGCTATTTTTGACCGAAACCTAGCCAAAGAAATATTTAATTTTTTTGAATGTTATTTACCAAAAGCATCGCTACCAGAATTGTCTGAATATATGCAGGCAAAAGGGATTTTGGCATATAGCCATATCGGAAAATTGCAGTTCGATTATTATTCCGAAATTTGCCAATTATATAAGGCAAATTGCGGGAATAGATTAAGTAAATTTTATCTTGAGTATCCTCTAATTAAGGGGGAACAAACAATTGAAATCATACTTCAGGATGAGGTGTTTGTCGAAGGTAATGCAATAATAATCACCCCTGGATTTGAGCAAATTAATGATAGAGAATTACCAGCCAAGCTTGAAGAGGTTAGCTATTTGCTGAAAATCAGAGGGTTAATCTGTTATCTTTTGTTGCAGTGTAATGTTAAATTTGATGATGGGTTTAAGCCAGATAAGGTAATAATTCGATTAATTCGTAACAATGCTGAAATTCGTGATTTCCCTGTTTACGTAAAAGATCCATCAAATCTTTTTGATGTTGTGATTAAATATTATTTGAGAAGTTTAACTTATCCAGTATTAATTCATAAGTCAGCAATTACCGAGTATGCGAAAAGACTAACTGAAGTTGACAGAAAAGGAAACCTAAAAAATACTTATGAAGATTGCATGAGGTTGGCAAAAGCTAAATATTTGGCTGATTTTAATAATTTTGAACTGGATAGTTTACGCGAAGATATGATTTTCTCTTCAATCGCTGAGGATTACTTTGAGTTTATAGATAATAATGGTTCTATTAATGATATAGTCAGGATTGGTGAATTATTAAGTCATTTACGTGGTTAGTATTTGTTAAAGTATAATTTATTGGAATAATATGCTTGAAGATATTTTTCTTTATGTCAAACTTGTCGATTCGGGTGGTTTTGCTGAAGTTGCCAAATATGTGGGGATAAACCAATCTACAGTTAGCCGACGAATAAAATCACTAGAAAAAGAACTAGATACCATACTTATCAAACGTAATACTAGACAGTTTGAGCTTACTCCAAAAGGTAAAATTCTTTATGATAACTTCAGGGGACAGGAGCAATATGTTGAAGGATTGTTATCCAAACTTTATCAGGAGATGACAAATGTATCTGGAACACTAAACGTGGTATTGCCAGTCGCATTTGCGAGCTATGTAATTACGCCTTATCTTGGTGAGTTTATTCGTAACAACCCTAGATTTAATCTTAATCTTCATTATCGCTATTCTGAAATAAATATGGTGAAGGAAGCAATTGATTTAGCAATAGTTTCCTTTCTTCCGCGAGGAGTCTCATCAAAACCACATAAAATTCATAGTAGTAAGGGGATTATTTGCTGTTCTAAAGAGTATCTAAAAAAATATGGTACTTTATCTGAAATTGAACCATTAGATCGAGATACCGCGAACCAGTTGACCGATGAAGGCAAGCATATAATTGTAGCACCGATTTTACAGGAAGATACTAAGCCCGGAACGATAGTTGTTTATAATGAGAAAACTGGAGCCGAAACTAGGATTTCAATACCTGAGCGGCTGGCGGTTAATAATTTTTTGCATGCTAAAATGCTCGTGCAATCTGGTAGCGTTATTGCTGGGCTACCAGAAGATTTCATTCGGGAAGAACTTGCCTCTGGCGAAATAATTCGGCTTTTACCTGATTATAATATTGGTTATGTAGATTATTATTTAATCAGTAATATTAAAGAAAGCGACCGACGTTACCAGTTATTTTATCAATTTATTAAAGAGTGTTTAGGTAGATTAACTATTGGCTAGAATTGGATTAAGTTGTGCATAACAGGGAAAGAAAGTGGTCATATGTATGATGAAATCTTGATCTTTATAGACCTAGTAAACCGGGGTGGTTTTACCGAAGTTGCTCGGCATTTGGATATAAATCAATCCACTGTTAGCCGTAAAATCCAGCAACTTGAGAAGAAGTTGGGCTTAATCCTGATCAGAAGAAATGTTCGCCAATTTGAACTAACCGAACACGGGGGGAAATTATATGAGCTTTTCAGGGGCTATAACGGCGAAGTTAGTCGCTTATTGGGGTTTCTCAATAATGATGTTGAAACCATTCAGGGTAAGCTTAATGTCGCATTACCAATAACCTTTTCTCGTTATGCTATTAGCCCACATATTAGTGAGTTTGCCCGGAAAAATCCGAAACTGAGATTGAAACTTCATTTTCATCATAATGAAGTTAATATGCTAAAAGAAAATTATGATATCGTAATAACTTCACATGTTCCACGGCAGCAAACTCAGAAATTGAGAATTATTCATAAAGTTAAAATTATTTTATGTTGTTCCCGTAAGTATATAGCTAATCTCGGGCAGCTATCTGATTTTACCAGTGTTGATAAACATAATTTTCTTTGTCAATCGGTAGGTAGTAATACCATATTTAATGAGTTGTCCGTATTTAGAGAGTCTGATGATATCAAAATAGGAGATATTAAGATCAGGAGTAATATTCATCTTAGTAATTATATGCATGCCAAGATTATTATGAAAAATGGTGAGTATATTACTGCCATGCCCGAAGAATATGTAAGAAGCGAACTTGATCGTGGTGAATTTATTCGGGTTCTACCAGAGTATTATTTTGGCTATATTAATTTTTACTTACTTAAAAATGTTGAAGATAGTGATGTGAGATTCATAAAATTCAGAGAATTTATTGATGATTGCATGAGCAAGTATCTAACGTCTCCTGAATATCGGGAGAATGTCTAGCTAAATGGTTAGTATTCTATGGTAAAGATTTGTAGATGGTTTTTAGTAGGGGTATATTAATTGAACAACGTATTAATCAGAAGCGGTTTATTTTTATTGCTGTTTTGTCTGGGATATAATATTTATGCGGAGGATGATGACTCTTATATTTCAATAGTTGATAAACGCCCGAGTGATATAGTCAATGTAAAAGATATTATTCCAGAAATTCAGATCGACATGCGTTATTATGGTAGTTATAACTTTGTTGGTAGGGCTATAGTTGATTATAATAAGCCAGTATGTCTTTTGACTCGGAAAGCTGCATTAGCATTGAAAAAAGCTGAGGATAAGTTGATTCAACTCGGATTGACTTTTAAAGTTTATGATTGTTATCGCCCGCAAAATGCAGTAGATAGCTTTGTTGCTTGGGCAGAATCGATTGGCGATACAAAAATGAAACAGATATTTTATCCTGCGGTCGATAAAAAAAACCTTTTTCGTGAAAACTATATTGCCTATCAGTCTGGACATAGTAGGGGAAGCACGCTTGATCTTACTATTGTCCCACTAAATAGCAAAATTCCTACTTATCCGGTTAACAGTAAATTAAGTAATTGTAATCTAAATATAAAACAGCGACCAGCAGATAATAGCCTTGATTTTGGTACTGGGTTTGACTGCTTTAGTCCTGCATCACATCCAGATTACCTTGCCATATCACCTCAGGCACGTGCCAATCGTTTGTTACTAAAAAATCTAATGAATGAAGTTGGCTTTCGCAATCTCGATAGTGAGTGGTGGCATTTTACCTTACGTGAAGAACCATATCCGGAGACTTTCTTTAATTTTCCGGTTGAATAGAATTTAATAGCCTATTTGCCGATTTTTATCCTGACAAACGTAATTATATTGTAATTCTGCAATTGAACCGCTACTAATATTTATTGGTTGTGTACTGGTAAAATTATAATTCTTAATCAGCTTGCCAAAGTCATCATAAATGGTAGTGTTCGCGATATAGTATTGTTTGGTTGTACAGTCCATATTCCACCATGACAGGCTATATTTATAATTACCAAGTGCACCACTTGATGCGTTAGGATTGCTATTCGTAATTGTCTTGCGGTCCTGAAATTTTACTTTATTATTTGTTTTAGTAATGCTGGATTCACTAACTTCGACTGCGATTTGACCATCCTGACTGGTTCCTAGGTATCGCCAATTATCTGTAGTCCCACCTGGGATTTGTTTAACTGGTACTTTAGGGATACTACTTTTTTTGCCTTTATATGATTTACTGCTGGATTTTGTTGCGCAACTGCTTAAGCCCAACACTAGGCTAAGAAGGATAGATATTGTATAAATTTGTTTCATTGACCCTTACCATATTGCGTTAATATCTATTTAAAATAAAAAAAGATGCTAAAAATAGCATCTTTACAAAAGAAATTTTAAATTATTTCTTTTTCCCAGATGCAACAGCTTCTTTCAAAGATTTACCTGGTTTAAATTTAGGAGTAACAGTCGCTGCAATTTTGATCTCTTTACCTGTTTTAGGGTTGCGACCAACACGAGCAGCGCGAGCAGCAGTAGAGAATGAACCAAAACCAACTAGAGTCACTGTATCACCAGATTTTAGTGCTGCAGTTACACTATCTACAAAAGCATCAATAGCTTCACCAGCTTTTACTTTAGAAATATCAGCTTTTTTCGCTATCGCTTCAATTAGTTCTGCCTTGTTCATAAAACGCTCCAAAAAATTAATTAAAAACATATACAGACATAGTTATACCAAAGCCTGTAGCCTCTGTCAAATTGAATTTACTAAAAAAAAACAAGATTTTTATAAGGTACTGTTATAAAAAGCTAAAAACACTGCGACAAAAAGCTATAAAATTTAAATTTTTTATATAAATCAGCTGCTTTTATATGTTTTCTATTATTTTGTGGTTTTAATGAAATAACCATTTCAGGTTTTAATTATAGGTAGTTTCCAGCCATATTTTACACTTAGAATTCTTAATGCAACCATAAATAATACAGCAATAAATGCTGCCAGTGCGTGAAGCATCATACTGCCTAGGGCTATATAAAGAATGCCCCCAAGTAATGAGACCGTAATATACAGTTCACTGGAAAATACTAACGGAACCCGGTTGGCAATAACATCAGCAATGATTCCACCCCCAACAGCTGTCCATATGCCCATTATGATAGCAATTGAGAAATTTTGTCCCATAAGGAATGACTTTTCAATTCCAGCGAGACAGAATACGCCTAATCCGATCGCATCAGTTATAAGTACCAGTTTATTTAAAGTTCGGCTGGTTAATAGTCTGGTGTTAAATGAGCAAAGAATGAAGGTTGCCGCTCCAATTGCAATGCTTAGCCAGATATAAAAATGACTTTTTATCCAAAATACTGGAGCATTTAGAATAAGATCACGGAATGTTCCACCTGCATTAGAAATTACAAATGCTAGTAATAGTGCTCCGGTAATATCCATTCTTGAGTCTATTGCTCGCAGTGCACCGCTGATGGAACAGGCGGTAACTCCGCAAATCAGAAAAATCTCAAGAAGCGTATTAATATGGTCTATATATTGAGTGCTTAACATATGCTTGCCTTGACATTATTAATTGTTTCTAATTGCCATTTATAAATGCGCTCAATTATATCATGGTTTGATATTTTGCTATTTGTTAGTTGTTTTGGAATGTGGCTTAATTTTTTAGCAGAGGCTAATAGAGTTTTTAATTCAAATATTTTCCATTCTTGAGTATTATCTGTATTTATATACCATTGTAAATTGTTGATGATTTTTTCAAATTCTTCTAAGTTACGTAAGGCTCTGACTCTTTTTAATAGCTCTAAAATTCTATGACTCTCTGGTTTGAGTGTGAGATTGTCATAGATATACTGAGTATAGTGGATATAGTTAATCTGGCTTTTATTCAAAGTAATTAATCTTATTTTATCGTAGGTTCTTGCACATTGTATTGATAGGCTTGTGTATTTTTGCAGTGTTGTTGTAGCTTTAGGCAAGAAATAATTTAGTTTATTTAGATTTAGCAAAGTTGGCTTTAATAATAAGTCTGGAAAGAAAACCTCCAAATTACCGCTATCAGATAAAATATTGAAGAAATTATTTGAGAATTTACCGGCAAATGCCAGTTCAAGCTCGCGGACTATTCTTTCTCGGCTGATATATAATCCAGCTTTCTGATTAGCCATTTCTTTCAATAATAACATCGTTTCTGATGCTACGCAAAAGCCAAGTGTTGCAGAAAATCTGGCAATTCGTAAAATTCGTAGTGGGTCATCTTTAAACGCTGGAGAGATATGCCTTAAAATACCTTCCCGAAGATCTTTAATTCCGTTATATGGGTCTATAAGGTTTCCTTCAGAGTCTTCGGCAATTGCATTGATTGTTAGATCTCTACGCGATAAGTCCTCTTCCAGAGTAATCGTTGGATTTGCATTAATGGCAAAGTCTTGATGCTTATGCCCGATTTTAATTTCATTTCGGGCAAGTGCATATTCTTCATGTGTTTTTGGGTGGAGGAAAACCGGAAAGGATTTTCCTACTTGTACATATCCTTGAGAGAGCATCTCTTCGGGTGTTGATCCCACTACGACATAGTCGCAATCTGTTGGTGTTAGACCGAGTAAGGTATCACGAACATAACCACCAACTTTATAGATTTTCATTGCTTATTGAACTACAGAACCATCACCAATATTATTGTCATCATCGATGATATAGGTAGAGTCCTTGGTATTCATGCGGTTTAAATAGTCAATTAGATCAACTTGCTTGCTATTACTTAGTCTGGCATCATAAACAATCTTGTTAGTGAGAACTTTCTGTACATAATCGCGAGTGATCTTAAATGGAATTAATTCAATCTGTACGCGGTTATCTAAGCTATTAAATGCCTGCTGCCAGCGGTGTGCGCGTCCTGGACCTGCATTATATCCAGCTGTAGAGTAGATGATATTATTACCAAATTTGTCATATAAGTGTCCTAAATACCATGAGCCAAATTTTATATTACAGTCATAGTTTTTATAGCAGTTACTTGAGCCTGTTTTTTTGGCAATATAACTTGCAGTTCCCGGCATTATTTGCATTAAGCCTACACCACCGTCTGCGGCTAAAGCATTGGGGTTAAAGCGGCTTTCTTGTCTGGTTACTGCCATTGGATAACTCATGTTGATATTATATGACTGGCTATAACGTTTATACTGTTGGCTAAAGAGAATTGGGAAACTAAGACTGGCATATTTTGAACCACATTTGTTCCCGGCATAAATACCCATTTCATTCCAGCCCATATCTAATGCCGTTTTACTAATAATACCAATATCGCGTTCATTGGATTTATTAATTATATAATAAAGACTTTGAGTTGCAAGTCTTACTAAATAAGCATTTCCATTCTTTTTACCAATTGAGTATAGGCTAAAGCTTATATTTGCATCATCAGCATAATCAATACTGGATAATTTACCACTAGGTGGGGTAGCTGTTATATCCGGTGACTTATGCAATTCAGATTGAGCTAGTAGGGAGTAATAGCTATAATCACTAGGAATTTTCTGAAGCTCTTCTTTGGCAGCATTTTTATCTCCTAGGCTACTTAGCGAGTATGCTTTCCAGTATCGCCAGGTTGATTTTTCCTGTAGTTTTGTTGGCATAGAATCTATGGTATCAAGGACATCCTGCCAGCTGCTACTTGCAAGATAGGTACGCACGCGCCATTCATAATCATCATCGGATAAGTAATCATCATTGCCATTGTCAATGGCTTTTTTCGCAAGACTAAACATTTGTTTTGCTGCTAAGTTAGCTGCAATCTGGTTAAATAAATACTGTCTAGTAAATTTGTCTGCGCCTGAATTAGCTAATTCAGTATATGCCCGATCTGGGTCTTTTATAGCCAGATTAGTAATTCTATACACTATTTGATAGCGGTTACTTAAACTAGAAGCAGGAACAGCTGAGGAGAAGTTAACTTTGCTATAATTAAAATTGCTTGCCAACTGATTGAACTGTGCAGTTTGTCCATTACTTACAAGATTATAGAGAAAGGGTTGCAAATAGCTCTTACTGATGCTACCATCATTTAATCTTGATGCAACTAGTGATACACACCAAAGTGGCATTTTATTGCTAGTTAGCCATTTATAGTTACTTTTATCTGTTACCCCGTTAGATAAAGCAAAATTTGCTGTATCATAACCACAGGTTTCATTAATTGAAGCCTGTTTGGCTGGTAAATTATCATAAACCGCAATATATTGTTTCCAACTCTGGTTATTAAAAAAGTAGGTCAGCAGTTGGTGCATTAAATCTACACTAAAGTAATTGTCATCTCCGTATTTGTTGACTAAATTAACCGCTGGTTCTGGATTATTTGAAGCTAGGTTTGCCGCAGCATTAAAGTAGTCTATTATTATATCGTTAGGGTTAGTTTGTTTTAGGTACGCCAGATTACTGGTGCTGTTTTTTGAATAATATTGACTGGCATTTAGCCATTGTGCGCTAGAGGCGAAGGTGCTACTGCTAATTATCATTAAACTGAATGCAAGTTTTCTCATTAAATTTATCAAGCCTTGTTTCTATTTAGTCGAATTTATCTACTCAAATCAATCAAAAATTGGGTACGTCTAGATTCTATACCTCCGTAACTAGGGGCAAGAATGGTGACTCTTTTAACACAAATTTATATCTGACTGCTGAGCATAAGTACAGTATTATTATACATTATTTGTTGGCTAGTCTAGGTAAAAATGTTGCATGTTTCTCATTAGGTAGATCTGTTATAATAAGGACTTTATCGACAATATACTTAAAAGGTCATCTCTGCATGTCGCTTAAAGATTTTAATCTATCTGAATGGGCATTAAAAAATCAGCCATTAGTCAAATACTTTCTGATTATATTATTCGTAATGGGTATTCTTAGTTATACCGAGCTGAATCAAAAGGAAGATCCTGATTTTACTATCAAAGCAATGTTAGTATCAGTAAAGTGGCCCGGAGCGACTGAGGCTCAAATGGAAGAGCAGGTGGTTGATAAGATTGAGAAAAAGTTACTTGAATTATCTACTCTTGATTATATTTCTTCACAGATTACTCCTGGGGCGGCAATAATTACTGTCAATCTCGGCGATACAATTCGTGGGCAGGATGTTACTGATTCTTGGTATCAGGTTCGTAAAAAAATAAGTGATATAAAATCAACGCTCCCATCTGGAATACAGGGGCCGTTTTTTAATGATGAATACGGAGATACTTATAGCAATATCTATGCATTTAGTGCTAATGATTATAATTATGAGGAATTACGCCGTATCATTGAAGATGTAAAGCGTGAATTTCTGACTATTAGTGGTGTAATGAAAGTTGATCTGATTGGGAATCAGACCGAGCAAATCACAGTTAATCTTTCAAGTAGCCGCCTTTCTTCGCTTGGGGTAAGTTTACAGCAGGTTTTAACTGCGATTCAGTCACAAAATGCGGTTAATGCATCAGGTAGTTTTACTACTAATGGTGATGATATTCCTGTTAGAGTAACAGGTAATTTTGAAACCCTTGAAGATGTTAAAGGACTACCAGTTGCAGTCAATGGTAAAATTTTCCGGCTTGGTGATATTTCAGATGTTAAAAGAGAGTTTCAGGATCCTCCAGAAACACTTGTTAGAAACAATGGTAAACAGGTTATCCTTCTTGGAGTCGTACCAAATAAAAACGCTGATGTGATACGGACTGGTGAAGAGGTTGAGGCTCGTTATAAAGAAATAAAGAGTAAATTGCCTGTCGGTGTTAGTGAGGCAGTTGTAAGTGATCAGCCACATGTGGTAAGAGAAGCGGTAAACGAATTTGTTGAAGCACTTTTTGAAGCTATTGCGATAGTTTTGATTGTAAGCTTTATCAGTCTTGGTTTTAGAACTGGTATTGTTGTTGCTATCTCAATTCCCTTGGTGTTGTCTGTTACTTTTCTGATAATGAAAATATACGGGATTGCGTTACAGCGAGTGTCTCTGGGAGCGCTCATTATTGCATTGGGATTGCTGGTTGATGATGCTATTATTGCTGTAGAAATGATGGTTCTAAAGTTAGAAGAGGGCTATGATAAATTTCAAGCCGCTACTTTTGCTTATACCTCTACCGCCTTTCCAATGTTATCAGGGACTTTGATTACAGTTGCTGGATTCTTGCCTGTTGGTTTAAATGATTCAACTACTGGCGAATATGTCTTCTCGCTATTTGCAGTTACTGGAATTTCCTTAGTGGTTTCATGGGTCGTAGCAGTAATTTTTACACCATATTTGGGTTTTCATCTTCTGCCAGCTGAGAAATTGAAGCAGAAGGGTGAGCAGCATCACGGTGGTGATATGTATGCGACTCCATTTTATAATAAATTCAAAAATTTATTAAGTAATGTGATCAACTATAAAAAAACTGTGGTTCTTGGTACTGTTGGTATATTTGCTTTTGCGTTATTTATGTTTAAGTTATTTGTTGCCCAGCAGTTTTTTCCTTCTTCTGATCGCCCTGAATTAACGGTTGATATGTGGTTACCACAATCAGCTTCGATTTATAATGCTGAATCACAGGCTATTCGTCTGGAAAAAATTGTCATGAAAGAAAGCGGAGTTTCTTCTGTTACTACTTTTATTGGGCAGGGGATTCCTCGTTTTTATCTATCCCTTGATGTTCAGCAGCAAAATGCAAATTTTGCCCAATTGCTGGTTATGACTAAAGGTGGAGAAGAAGAACGAGATAAGGTGCGGGCAAAGCTTCAAGGCATACTTAAACATGAATTTCCTGATATTCGTGGTCGGGTCAACCTTCTAGAAATGGGTGCTCCAGTTGGTTATCCTGTTCAATTCCGAGTTTCTGGTCCAGACTCACAGAGAGTGATGCAAATTACTGAGCAGGTTGAAAGTATTATGCGCGCCAATCCTAATACTCTTGGTGTCAATGTTGACTGGGGTGAGGATTTGCGCTCAATGCGGGTGGTTGTAAATCAGAGTAAGGCGCAGCAGGTAGGGGTCTCATCAACAGATCTTGAGCAGCAAATTAATATGTTGTTATCTGGCTCTACGATGACTTACTACTTTGAACGTGATGAGACAATTCCACTGATCGCTCAATTGGATAAAACCGAACGTGTTCAAGTAAATAATCTTACAAATATGATGATTCAGACGGCAAATAATTTTTTTGTCCCAGTTGGTCAAATAGCTAAAGTCGAATTTTTTTCTGAGGCTGGTAAAAAATTTCGCCGAAACCGTGTGCCTACGGTAACAGTTCGGGCAGATGTTGTGGATGGTGCCGAAGGAAATGATGTAGCCCTACAGATTTATCCAAAATTACAAGAACTTGAGAAAACGCTACCTCTTGGTTATCATATTCAGATTGGTGGTAGTCTTGAGTCATCAGCTAAAGCCAATGGACCGATAGTGAAAATGTATCCGATTATGGCTCTTATTGTACTTACCTTATTGATGCTGCAATTAAATAGCTTTAAGCGTACCATGCTTGTTGTGGCTACGGCTCCACTTGGGATGATCGGTGTAACTATGTCATTGATACTGCTTGACCGTCCGTTTGGTTTTGTTGCGACATTGGGTGTAATCGCATTATTAGGGATTATTATGCGAAATTCAGTTATTCTGATTGATCAGATTGAATCTGACATAAAATCGGGCGAAGCTCCGCTTGAAGCAATTAAAATGTCGGTTCTTCGCAGATTCCGCCCAATTGTTTTAACTGCGGCTGCAGCAATTCTTGGTATGATTCCTTTGGTTAAAAGCGTATTTTGGGGACCAATGGCTGTTGCCATGATGGGTGGATTATTTATTGCAACTTTGCTAACGTTGATTTTTTTACCCGCCTTATATGCGTGGACATATAAGATTAGTAAAGAGTCGCCGATGGGGAAATTTGAATGAGAAAGAAACTGCTAATAGCGCTACTCCCTGTTCTTTGTTATAAAGCTAATGCTTTTGATCTTGCTTTTGCTTATCAGGAAGCGTTAACTTATAATGCAGATTATCTCAAAACTATTGCTAGTAATGATGCGGGACAGGAGCAAAAAAATATTGCTATGGCAAAACTATTGCCACAGATCAATGCCACTGGCTCTATAAATGAAAACTACTTCAATCAAAGTGGCAATTATGCCTTATATAATCAAGGGATTGTTAGTGCGAGCCTTACTCAAGTTGTATTTGATTTTAGCAAATTTTCTTCTTACAGTAAGGGTAAATATGCTGGGATGGTAACTGAGCTTCAGCTTGAAAATGCAAAACAACAGTTGTTGGTGACAGTTTCACAAGCATATTTTGATGTATTGTATGCCAAAGATACCCTAACTGCGATTCAGAAAACTAAAGAAGCTCTTGAGAAACAGATGAATCAGGCAAAAAGGGCTTTTGAAGTGGGTAGTGTTACTATTGCTGATGTTAATGATGCACAGGCAGGTTATGATTCTTCTGCGGCACAGGAAATTCAGGCAACCAATGAGCTTATTAATAAGAAAAATATTTTTAGAAATTTAACCGGGCTTGATCCAGAAAAAATTCAGCCAATTAAGGATTCAATTAACCTTGAAAGCCCAAAACCATCCAATGCGGATACTTGGTCTATCATGGCTGAATCTGGCAATCTAAATGTACGCGTAGCAGATAAGCAAGTAGCTATGGCAGATGAAGATGTAAATATTGCAATCTCCGGACATTTACCAACAGTTAATGTTGTTGGTAATTATCAATATCAGGGAACTGGAAATCTTGATAGTAGTACGCTAAATACCAGTAATGATAGTAGCAATGTTCCTGGTACGCCATTATCAAGTTATTCTGTTGGTGGAGTTGGCGCTCAATTAAATGTACCCGTATATCAGGGTGGTGGAGTTAATGCTCAGGTGCGTCAGGCGCGTGCTAATTTGGTCGCTGCGAAACAGCAGATGGTTAGTGTAGAGCGGCAAACTGATCAAAATACCCGTAACACATTTTGGCAAGTACAAAATGGGGTAAGTATTGTTAAAGCACAACAAACTGCCTTGAAATCAGCAAAAACCAAGCTTGATTCTGATCAACTGGGTTATCAGGTTGGCGTCAGAAATAGCGTTGATTTGGTAAATTCCCAAAAAAGCTATTACCAGACCTTTCAGACTTATCAGCAGTCACGTTATCAATATCTGATGGCGCGGGTGCAGTTACGTTATTTAAGTGGTTCAATAAATCCAGATTTTGTTAAACAAATAAACCAGAATATTAAAAATTAAATTACATAGAAAATATTTATGTTACAACCAGTAGTCTTTGGACTTAATTATCAGACAGCAGATTTTGAATTACGGGATCGCTTGGCGTTTGCCAGTGAAGAAGTTAGCCATGTTCTTAAACGATTGAAAAAGTCCGGTATTGTAAATGAAGCTTTGCTTTTATCAACCTGTAACCGGACCGAATTATACTGCATTGCAAAAGATATTGATTTTGTGATTAACTCTTTATGTGATATGCATAGTGTGTGTCCACGTACAGTTAGAAATCATAGCTATATTTTACATGGTGAAGAATGTGCTCACCACCTATTTCGGGTTATCTCCGGGCTTGATTCTATGGTTTTGGGTGAAACTGAGATTGTTGCCCAGATAAAAGTGGCGATGGATCTGGCACTTGAGAGTGATTCGCTTGGTAGTCAGTTATCTGGTTTATTTCAGATGGCATTATCGATTGAGAAAGAGGTACGTTATCATACTTCAATCAATAATGTAGCTATTTCAATGGGGCATGCTGTTGCTAACCTAGTTGAAAATACTCTTGATAGGCTTCCAAATTCTAAAGTATTGTTTGTGGGCGCAGGGCAAATGATGCAGCAGATTGCGCCACACTTTAATTATCTGGATTTGGAACAAATGACAGTAGTTAACCGAACCTTAGCTAATGCTGAAGTACTTGCGGCAAAAATTAATGCTAACGCGGTTAATTTAAATAGCTTACCAAAAATTGTCGCAGATTATGCAGTTTTAGTTTTATGCTGCTCCAGCAATCAATTATTGGTGGATGAAGGTGTATTGGCTACTGAAATTGAAAATAATATTCAAAAGTTGATCATTGACTTATCGATGCCGTTAGTTATTGACAAAAATCTGAAAAACTATCAGAATATACAATTGATAACAGTGGATGATATTGCGGCGTTGGTTGACGTTGGTATTGAAAAACGTAAATTGGCGGCGGCGGCGGCAGAAGAAATAATTTCTGGCAAGCTTGATGATTATCGTGCATGGCAACGCAAACGTGGCTTGTCACCTTTAATTAAAAGACTGCGTGATGATAGTGATTCCATCCGTCGTGAAAGTCTTGCCGCAGCGGAGAAACAGTTGTTAAATGGTGAATCACCAAATGATGTAATGCGCCAGCTGTCGATTCAGCTAACCAATCGTTTACTACATATGCCAACAGTAAAGTTATGTAGCAGTAATGAACAGCTACAGGATAATTTGATTGATCTGGTAAATTACCTATATGGATTAGAGGCTAATTAATTGATATGAAGCAAAGTGTAATTGATAAATTAAGTATTTTGACTAAACGACAACAGGAATTATCTGACTTACTTTCGACTCCGGAAATAACTGATGACATGCAACAGTTTACCAAGTTGAACAAGGAATATGCTGAATTAACTCCTATCGTTGAAAAATTTAAAGAGTATCAGCAGTCAACTGAAGATTTGCAGACTGCTGAAGAGTTGTTGTCTGATCCTGAAATGAAGGATTTTGCTCAGGCTGAGATTGGTGATGCAAAAGATAAACTTGAGCAGCTGGAACTTGACTTGCAGAAGCTCTTATTGCCTAAAGATGCCAATGATGATAAAAGTATTTACCTTGAAATCAGGGCAGGAACAGGTGGTGATGAATCAGCATTATTTTCGGCAGATTTATTCCGGATGTATTCACGATATGCTGAACGGATGGGCTGGCAGGTTGAAACTATTTCTGCTACCGATTCCGATTTGGGTGGCTATAAAGAAATAATTGCCCGGATTATTGGTGCGGGTGTTTATGCTCGGCTCAAATTTGAATCTGGTGCTCATCGGGTACAGCGAGTACCAGTTACAGAATCACAGGGACGGGTTCATACTTCAGCATGCACAGTTGCGATTATGCCCGAAGCTGACGAGGTCGCTGAAGTAGAGATTAACCCGGCAGATTTAAGAATTGATACTTTCCGTGCCTCCGGTGCTGGGGGGCAACATGTGAATAAGACTGATTCGGCAATCAGGATTACCCATCTTCCTACTGGGATTGTAGTTGAATGTCAGGATGATAGGTCGCAGCATAAAAATAAGGCTCGCGCAATGTCGTTACTAGCAACCAAAATAAAGGATGTACAACTGCGTGAACAACAAGCTAAGGAGGCTGCTGAACGTAAAAGTCTCGTTGGTTCAGGGGATAGGTCGGAGCGGATTCGGACTTATAATTTTCCGCAGGGGCGAATGACCGACCATCGGATTAATCTTACCCTGTATAAGTTAGAATATATCATGGATGGAGATTTAGAAGAATTAACCGGAACTCTAATTGCTGAGCATCAGGCTGAACTTCTGGCGCATATGGGTGATAATAACTAATGATTGATAGTATCAATGAGTAAAGATTGTAAGATAGTTGCCTATTTTGATTTTGATGGAACTTTATCAAATAAGGATACATTAATTCCATTTCTTATTTACTGTGTAGGAATCTTCAAATTTATTGCCTACTTGCCAAGGTTACTTCCAGTTGTTGCTAGTTATTTGCTTAAAATTATTGATAATCAGGAGGCGAAGCAAAGAACACTTACGATAGTTTTAAAGGGGTGGAAGGAGGAAGATCTTTTGGTTAAAGCAAAAAATTTTGCAACTACCCATTTGAATAAATATCTTATTCCAGAAACCTATGCGAAACTGGAGTGGCATCGTGAACATAAACACCAGATAATACTGGTTAGTGCTAATCTGGCAATTTATTTAAGATTTTTTGCTGAACTTCATAAAATTGATCATGTTATCGCAACTGAGATAGAAGTGGTTGATGGAGTTATTAGCGGAAAACTCGCTACGCCCAATTGTTATGCCATGCAAAAGGTAATCCGGATTAAAGAATACTTGGCTGCGAGCAATTTAAATTTTGATTATGCTTATGGTTATGGCAATTCACGTGGCGATCATGAGATGCTGTTATTTGTCAATGAGCCATACTATGTTGTATCTGGTGAATTTGAAGATTACCATCAATTAAATCATCTAAAGTAGGTATAATTTGACTGATATTATTATTGATGCTATTAATAAGCTAGAGGTTAAAGTTGATGAAAATCAGCTGGTTGCATTAAATAACTATGCAGCTATGCTTATCAAGTGGAATAAAGTATATAGTCTTACAGCTATTAGTAGTCTCAGGCAAATTAAAATATTACATTTGATTGATGGGTTAAGTCTCATTCCACATTTGCCGGATAATGGCTTAGTGCTTGATGTCGGTAGTGGAATGGGTGTTCCGGGCATAATTATTGCTATAATGAAGCCGGATCTTCAAGTTACTTTAATTGATAGTAGTTCAAAGAAAATTGCTTTTTTACGGCAAGTCAAGATAGAACTTGGGCTAGTAAACCTTGAAATTATCAATAGCCGGGTAGAAAAATATGATTCACAAAAGTTTGATATTATCACTTCACGAGCATTTGCTGATTTAAGCCTTTTTATCGCCCTTACTGAGCATTTATTAAATGATTCAGGTTATTATTTAGCAATGAAGTCACAACAGGCTTCAAATGAAGCGGATAAATTAAATAATTATTCTAGTGAAATTATTAATTTGCAGGTGCCATATCTTGATGCACCACGCGTATTGGTGAAAATAAGAAAGTTATGAAAAATATTATTGTTGTTGGAAATCAGAAGGGTGGTGTCGGAAAGACAACTACAGTTCTTAATCTTGCTACCAGCCTATCATTATCTAAAAAGAAAGTACTGGTTGTTGATATTGATCCGCAAGGAAATGCAAC
>JBDHRI010000015.1:0-21346 GCA_039807465.1 Burkholderiales bacterium
TAAAGGTCTATCCTTTAGATATGAATACTAGTTTTCTAGAATTAGTACGTAAGATAGCTGATAAGCGTTCCCAAAAATGGGAAACACATATTTAACTTATAATTGTAAAATACAGTGTTGTTTTCAACATTTTCCCTTTATTACTTTGTTGCAATGCAAAGTTTCTTACCGCTGTTATCCACGGCGGTTTTTTTATTTTGGGTATGAATAATATCCGGTATAATAAGCAAAAGTTACCTGTCAAGTCAATAGATAAGAAATGATGGCAAGAACCACACCGTAGTCGGTAAAACATATTTTTATGTGATTATCCTATAAGTATTCAATTTAAAATCCTCTATGACATATAATGTCAGTTAGTAATAAAAACTATCTCATACAATAGCCTCTCATCAGTCTATCGATCCTAACCTAAAGATAAATATCCACAAACTCCCACCAATTGATTAAAATACTGGTTGATATTTCAACCTATTTGCTAACGCTTTCACTATTAATATGGATAATATGATGAATAATATTGCAGTTGTTGGTAGTTCGGGTACGATTGGCAGTGCATTTGTAAGAAAACTTAGTGAGTTTTACCCAAAAGCGCAGATTTCTGGTTTTTCAAGAAATAAGCAAACCTCTGATATTGCAAATGCAAAATTTTATGAGCTAGACTACACTAGTGAAGAATCAATCGCAAATTCAGCTGAGATTGCAGCAGAAAATGCACCTTTAGATTTAGTGATAGTTGCTACTGGTATTTTGCATAATAGTGAAATCATGCCAGAAAAATCAATGCGTGAATTATCTGCGACCAAATTTCAGCAGGTTTTGTATGCAAATACGATTTTCCCTGCACTAGTAGCTAAGCATTTTTTACCGAAGCTCGCCAAAGATCGGCGTGCAGTATTTGCTGCATTATCTGCGCGAGTTGGAAGTATCAGCGATAATCAGTTAGGTGGCTGGTATAGTTACCGCACATCTAAAGCAGCACTAAACATGATTATTAAAAACCTATCAATTGAAATGAAAATGCGTTACAAACAAGCAATTATTGTCGGACTTCATCCGGGAACCGTGGATAGCCGACTTTCTAAGCCGTTTCAGGCTAATGTGCCTGCGGGTAAATTATTTACAGCTGATTATGCAGTTGCAAAAATGCTTGAAGTGATTAATACCTTAACTCCTGAAAATAGCGGTAAATGCTATGCTTGGGATGGCAAGGAGATTTTAGCATGATCGGCAATAGACCTCTTTCCTAACCTAAGAGTGAAATAATTGCTTATCAAAGAGGTCTATTCGAGATTATTAAAACATGCTAGTCGTAAGCGAACTGGAATTAGTAAAAAAAGTTAGTAAAAGTGAATTAGAGCAGATGGAGTTGTCATTATGAAAAAAGCAAAAGTTATTCATTGGTTTCGGCAGGATTTACGGTTAAGTGATAATCCAGCATTGGCTGAAGCAGCTATTTGTGGTGATGTTTTGCCAATATATATTCTGGATGATGTCAACTCTGGAGATTATAAAATGGGGGCGGCTAGTCGTCTCTGGTTACATCATTCATTGATGAGCTTAAATGAGAGCTTGGGCGGAAAATTGTCGGTTTATCAAGGTGATCCATTAGAAATCATAACTGAATTGTGCTCTCGTTATGCTATCCAAAAGGTATTCTGGAATCGTTGCTACGAACCTTGGCGTATTGATCGCGATAAACGGATGAAAGAAACTCTTAAATCATTAGGAATAGAAGTTGCTAGTTATAATGGTTCTTTACTTTGGGAACCTTGGCAGATAAGTAAAGATGATGGAACACCATACCGAGTATTTACTCCATTTTATCGGAAAGGCTGTCTGGGGGCTTCATTTCCACGTGAACCAATAGCTGAACCAGAAGCAGCTAGTTTTATTCGCGATGATGATGCTTCACTTACGATAGATGATCTAAAATTATTGCCCGCAATAAGTTGGGATAAAAAGATGACTAAATACTGGAAATTTGGCGAGATTGCTGCCCATGATTGTCTTATTAAGTTTATTGAGTCAGGTATTACTGATTACAAAGAAGGGCGCAATTATCCGGCTAAGCATTTTGTTTCACGATTATCAACCTATTTACATTTTGGTGAAATATCCCCAAATCAGGTCTGGTATGCTATAAAGAAACTTAGTGAAAATACTAATACTGATCATTTTTGTAGTGAACTAGGTTGGCGTGAATTTTCATATAGTTTGCTATACTATAACCCAGAATTACCTAAGAAAAATTTACAAACTAAATTTGATGCTTTCCCTTGGCAAGAAGATGATGAAAAACTCATGGCATGGCAAAGAGGATTAACTGGTATTCCAATGGTTGATGCTGGTATGCGTGAATTATGGGAAACCGGCTATATGCATAACCGAGTGAGGATGATAGTTGCTTCATTTTTAGTTAAAAATTTGCTCTTAGACTGGCGTTTAGGTGAACGTTGGTTTTGGGATTGCCTTTTTGATGCTGATCTGGCTAATAATAGTGCTAGTTGGCAATGGGTTGCAGGATGCGGAGCGGATGCTGCTCCCTATTTTAGGATTTTTAATCCAGTTTCACAAGGTGAAAAATTTGACCCGGATGGTGAGTATATTAGACACTATATACCAGAACTAAAAAATCTGCCAAACCGTTATTTATTTAGTCCATGGGAAGCCCCAGCAGCTATATTAGATAATGCAGGGGTTAGATTGGGCGATAATTATCCGAAGCCTATAGTTGATCTTTCTCTCTCGCGACAGCAGGCACTAGCTGCATTTGCCTCACTAAAGAGTTAATCTGATAGATGCTTTTGATTTATTTGGAATATCCAATGTGAATACTCAAGTTATTGCAGTTCGCATACTGTCAATAGTTGACATTGCAACTTAAATTTGTTAAAGTCATGGCTGTCTGCCTGATATTGGTAATGATAGCCTTGGTTTAAACTCACTATGATTAACTTTATAAATAAACGAATTGGAAATTATGCAAAGTAAGGAAACCCTAAAGAAAGCTGCTAGCTATCTGATATTTCGCGATAAAAAATTTTTCTCGCTGATTATCACTTATGGTGTGATAGTTGCATTACTTAATCTCGCTTTGCCGTTATCAATTCAAGTCTTGATAACTTCAATTATCTATACGGCTCAGATTACCCCTGTCTTGATTTTAGGGCTGATTCTTCTATTTTTGATAAGCTTTTCGGCACTACTTGGGGTGTTACAAAAGTTTCTGATTGAAATCTACAAACGAAGTTCTTTTTCTCGGATAGCGTCAGATATATTATTGAAGGCTATCTATAGCGATCATCAGAGTTTTCGTGCTCATAATAGCAGTGATTTAAGTAGTCGCTATTTTGAAATTTTTAATATCCAGAATAATGTGTCAGACATTATCGTTGAAGGTTTCCTAGTTATATTGACTATTATTGTAAGCTTTATTTTATCAAGCTTTTATCATCCTTATTTTCTGATACTTAATCTAATTATTTTAGGTATTGTTTGGCTTAGCTGGGCATTATTTACAAAAAAAGCTGTTGGTTATGCAGTAGCAAGATCAGAAGCTAAATTTGCAGTTTTTGCCTGGATTGACGATGTATTTAGGATGAGTGGTTTTTTTAAAAGCAAAACGACAAAAACTTATGCATTAGACAAGGGCTTAGATCTAATAAAGACCTATATTCGTGCTCGCTGTAAATACTGGAATATTTCTTTTACCCAGCTGATTATTCTAACCTTACTTTATGTCGCGATCACTGTAACCTTGGTTACTGCTGGCTCCATTTTGGTTATTCAGGGTCAGTTGAGCCTAGGGCAATTGGTAGCTGCCGAGATTTTATATACTACTTCATTGTATGGAATATCAAAACTTAGTGTTTATTATGATAAATACTATAATCTGATGGCTTCACTTGATGAAATGAGCCATGTATTTGTTATTGATGATGAACATTTTGGCAAAATCAGCAATAGCCCAACTCCTATTCAAGCTGCCAATCAGAATCAGATTATTAATTTTAATAATGTATCCTATACCGATGATTTTGGCAGAAATTATTTTTATAGCTTTGCTATAAATAAGGAGCAGTCAAATCTTATTCTAACGGTCGATCAAAATGCAAAAATGGTTTTGACTAATCTTTTGAATCAATATATTCATCCAGATAGCGGCTTTGTTGAGTTTTATGGAGTTCATGCAGCTGATTATGACCAGCACTATCTGCGGGATAAAATTCATATGGTTAATAGTTCAAATATTTTTGGCTGTACTATTGGTGAATTTCTCCAGTTTGGTATCGCGGATTCTATGTATAATCAGATTAATGACATTCTTGGCGCTACCGGATTAAGTAATTTTATCCATAGCCTGCCTAAAAAATATGAAACCATGTTGATTGGTGATGGCTATCCATTACACGAACAACAGATAATTATTTTAAAAATAGTTAAGGCAATCTTAATGAATCCTGAAGTTATTGTTATTTCTGAGATTTTTGATCGGATTGATAAGAAAATTCAGAAACAGATTCTTGACTATATCACGAAAAGCACCAATATTACGCTAATCTGCTTTTCTGAAAATGAAGATAATCATATTCATTATGATAAATTCCTTTTACTGACAAGCCGCGAAGCTTATCATGCTACTGATAGTAATCAGTTTAAAACTATTGTAAGAAAAGTATTGAGGGAAGCATAATTTATGCAGCTTGATTACGTTAAACAGCATCAGACATACAAGACTGAAGATGCTGCGAAGTTTAAAAATATTGATAGGACAGCTATTTCACGTTTTTTTCCGGGGTTGTCAATACTAATATTAATTTTGGTAACATTTTTTATTGGTAGTCTATTTTTACCGTGGATACAAACTTCTTTTGGACCTGGTCAAATAACTGCATTACATCCAGAAGACAGGGTGCAACAAATAGTATCAACAGTTAATGGACGAGTTAGTAAATGGTATGTTCGTGATGGCAGTAAAGTAAAAAAAGGTGATAAGGTTGCTGAGATTATTGATGTTGACCCATATCTGTTAGAGCGTTTAAATTCTGAAGTTTCGGCAATGGAATTAAGATTAAATTCTACCATTGAGGCAACTAGACTTGCTAAGAGTAATTTTGATCGCCAACAGCGTCTTTATCGTGATGGACTGACCTCAAAAAGAGAGTTTGAATTAGCGCAAATTAATTACCAAAAATCGGTAGCTGATCAGCAATATTATAAAGCACAATTGATCAAATCACAGTCATCACTGTCAAAACAAAATAGTCAGATAATTTTGGCAGACCGAGATGGAACAATTGTTAATACCTTGTCAAGTTCGGCAATGAAGGTAGTAAAAGTTGGTGATGCTTTGGCAACTTTTATTCCTGATACTGATAATATTGCAGTAGAACTTTATATAAGTGGAAATGATGTTCCACTGGTTAGTCCGGGTCGTCATGTTCGCTTGGTCTTTGATGGTTGGCCATCTATTCAGTTTAGTGGTTGGCCATCAGTATCAATTGGTACTTTTGGTGGAGTTGTAAAAGTTGTTGATTATGCAGCAAGTTCAAATGGCATGTTTCGGGTATTAGTTGAGCCAGATCCTAGTGATCAAGCTTGGCCTTCACGTAACTTTTTACGAATGGGTGCTCAAGCTCGTGGGTATATCCAGCTTAACCGTGTCTTACTCGGTTATGAAATGTGGCGACAGTTAAATGGATTCCCAATTGCGATAAATAACAAAAATAATAGTGCGACATTGTTTCATGGTAAGAATGGTGCTGATGGAGGTTATAGTGCTACCAAGGATGGAGGCAAGGATGATAAGCAGGATAAGGGTGAATAAGCTAAGGGGGTTATTATATTTACTTTCATCAATAGCCCCGTGGAGTGCAGGTGCCTACGAGCTTCAGATATCAAGAATTGAAAGCTCTATTAACAGCTGTTATCCTAAAATTCTAAGCGCAGTTATTCAGCAGGAATTAAATCAGGGTAAGGTTAAGAAAAATGAAGCTCCTTTTGATTTCCGGCTTGATGCTGATGCTTTGCAACGACAGGGGAGTACTTATAATACAACTTACCAGAAAATTGCCTTAGAAAAAAGATTCTATGGTTCTCCGGTATCAGCTTATGCCGGATATGATATCTCTGGTGGCTATACACCACAGTATGATTCTGCTCAGATTACCTCAACACTGGGAAGGCAGTTTGTCGGATTAAAGATGAATCTTTTGAGCGGTTTTACCATGGATGAAGAACGTCTAAATTTATATAACTCGATGTTAGATAAAGAAAAATCAGATTATGAGCTGGATTTATCAAGGCTTCTGGTAAAAACTGAAGCAATGAAGGCTTATATGGGCTGGGTAATTGCGGGAGCAGAACTTCAGGCATATGAGAAGCTATTACATATTGCTGAGACAAGGCAAAATGCACTTGAAAAAAGATTTAAAAACGGTGATATCGCAGAAATATCAGTGAAGGAAAACTACAATAATGTCTTAAAGCGAAAAATGAAAGTTACTTCAGCAAAAGATTATTTTAATAAGGCATCACAATATCTTGCTTTATATTATCGTGATCAGAGATGTAATATTGTTACGCCAAATCAAAATCTTTTGCCTAAGACCTTACCTGAAGTTAATAAAATTCCGCAGCAGCCAATTGTTGATGAGGTAAATAACGCAGTTAAAAATAGACCGGAATTTAAAATTATTCAAACTCAGCTGCAACAGATAGTAAATCAGCAAAAACTTGCTGGAAACTACTTATTGCCAAAATTAAACTTATCCGTTCAATATAATCAGAATAACTCGGATACCGCAACTTCCTCATATTTCCAGCTAAATCAGCAGGAAGCAGTTGGCAAACTTAATTTTTCAATGCCTCTTGAGCGAAGTTATGGAAAGGGGATGGATAAAGAAACCGAAGCTAGTTATCGTAAATTATTAAATGACAGACAGTTACTTCTTGATCAGCTAAAGGCACAGCTTGAAACCCTGCATTATTCAGTTGATGCAACTGCCAGTCAGGTTGATATGTCTAAAACAGAAAATAAGCTAGCAACGGATTTGTTGGATGCAGAAAATAGACGAGTCCAAAATGGCGATAGTAATTTCTTTATGCTTAATTTGCGTGAAGATAATGCTACGAATTCTTATTTGAATTATATTAATGTAATAGCTGGAAATTATCAGGCGCTGATTGAATATAATTTCCTGACTGGGAATAATGTTCATTTAACTAAAGCTTATCCACAATTTAATTAAAAATATATTTAGTGGTTTTATCTAGTTATAAGATCATTGTTATTTCATCAATATGGTATCTAGCATATATAGTCAAGGCAAATTATTTTTGACTATATCTTGAATAATTTATTACAATAATGGTTGATATTTCAACTGCTTACTAATGGGGTAATTATGGATTCAAATTTGATTTCCACGCTACTTAGGGATTTAGACAATATTGTTCGTGAGATTCATACAATTTATGAGGCTAGTTTTAAAAACTATTCACTGCAAAAAGGACAATTTGCTTATATTACACGCATTTGCGAGAATGAAGGTATTAACCTTGCTGATTTGTCTTTTCGCCTAAAAGTTGATAAAACTACTACCACTAAGGCGGTACAGAAGCTAATAGTTTCTGGATTGATAAATAAAGTACAGGATGTAACTGATAAAAGAGTTTGGCATTTGTTTCCTACGGCAAAAACTAGAGAATTGTATTCACAGATAATTGCAGAAAAAAATCGGGTATTGGAATTATGTTTTGCTGGATTTAGTAATAAAGAGCGGGCTACTTTTAGTGGTCTTGTTACAAAAATGTCAGCAAATATTGCCGAAGAATGGAAAAAAACTATTCATCGTGATAAAGAATAAGTAAGAATAAATATTCATAAGCTAGATACAGGTTTAAAAGATAAGAATCATGAGTCTATACCAGAATAAAAAAGTATTGCTTGCTTCTATGCATCAAAAAGAGCTTGCAATACAGAAACCATTTGAAGAAATTGTTGGATGTAAAATTGAAGTAGTTGAAAATTTCAACACAGATCAATTTGGGACTTTTAGTGGTGAGATTGAACGGGTTTTAACTGCCTATGAAACCCTTAAAAAAAAGGCAGTAGTTGCCGCCGAGCAGTTTAATTATGATTATGTCATCAGTAGTGAAGGTGCATTTGGTCCACATCCCAATTATGTTTTTTCCAATTCAGATACGGAAATGCTACTTTTTTATGATCGAATTAATGATCTTTATATATCCGATTTTGAAATTAGTATGGAAACAAATCTTGCTGATTATGAAATAGATAGTCTTGAACAGGATTATGGTAAATTTCTTGATAAAGTGATGTTTCCATCACATGCTTTGATAGTCAAAGCTGCTAATAATGTGATTGCCAAGGGAGTTAATAATCGTGACACTTTAGATGCAATTATTATCGAAAATTTTGCCAAATATGGTAAATTAAAACTGGAAACTGACATGCGGGCAATGAATAATCCAAGCCGTATGAAAATAATCAATTCGCTTGCGAATAAACTTGCAAAAAGAGTTGTATCGCATTGCAAGTCATGTGACACTCCCGGATTTGGCATAACTAGTCTAAGTGGTTATCTACTTTGTGAGTTGTGTGGTTTACCTACCAAAATCAAAAAATACCGTGAACACAAATGTATAAGGTGTGATTACCTTGAGAAGGAAGTAATTGATCTGTCAAAACAGTTTGCGGATCCAAAATACTGTGATTATTGTAATCCATAACTGACGCTACTAGAACTGGTGAGCTTTTCTAATATAATTTTTGCTTTTGAATATAAAGATTAACTGATTCTGGTACCATGTCAGCAATGCTATCTAGATTTTTCTGATTTTTTCGGATTTGCGTTGAGGAAATATCTACTGGGGTAAAATCGGTGATGATTATTTGACCTGCTGGCATGCTCTGATTGTAATTCTTAATATCTATAATGCGTTTGATAATTTCCTTATCAAGGTTCTCAACAGAGTATCCCGGGCGCATAGCAACAATAAAATTAGTCAAATTAAATAATTCATGCCACTTATCCCAAGTTGTGAGGCTAATAAGAGAATCACCTCCAATTATGAAAAAAAAGCTTTCATTCGCACCATATTTCGTTCTTAATCGGGAGAGCGTCAGATAGCTTGGGCTATATTCAGGGTATTCGGTTTCACTCAAATTTAACTGTAGCTGTTGAGGGTGCATTGCTATCACTAATTTCAGCATTTCCAGCCGCTGTTTCAAGTTGGCTACTGGTGCTGGTTTGTAATTTGGTGTTCCATTTAGTGGTAGCAGATCAACTTTACAGTTGAACTGACTAGCAATATGTAATGCTAATTTAAGATGTCCATTATGAACTGGATCAAATGTTGCACCAAATAAAATTATCATGCGGGAAATGCGCCATTTGCGAGAGAGAGCAAATATTCATCATCAATTTCATTAGTAATATAATTACCATCAAAGCAGGATGCTTCAAAGCCTGGAATATCTGGGTTAATCTCCCTGATTGATTTTTTGAGATTTTCTAGATCCTGATAAATTACTAGGTCAGCACCAATAGCTGTAGCTATCTCACTATCAGTTTTATTGTGGGCAACCAAAGCATTATAGGCTGGCATATCGATTCCATAAACACTCGAAAATTTGATTCGCGGCGCAGCCGATGCAAAGTAAATATTTTTAGCTCCAGCATTGCGAGCAATCTTGATAATTTCTCTCGAATTAGTTCCACGAACGATTGAGGCATCAACAAGAAGTACGTTTTTATTTTTGAATTCAAGCTCAATCGGGCTTAGCATGCTTTGAACTGTTACCTGTAGCTGTTCTGAATTTTGGGGGTGTGGCTCATTATCCACCAGATGATTTCTTACAAAACCTTCCTGATATGGTACGCCAAGCTCCATCGCTAGACTAATTGCAGCTGGACGAGCAATATCCGGTACTGGGATGACCACATCAATTTCCAGATTTGGGTAATACTCACGAATTGTTTGTGCCAGATAATGTCCTTGTGCTTTACGTGCTAACTGTACCGGAACCTCTTCAATGACTGAATCCTGACGTGCCAGATAGACATATTCAAAGATACAGATATTTAATACCGGATTAGGATGGCAAATTTTGCTTTCAAGCTTACCTTCCGCTGTTATGATAATTGCTTCACCTGGGCTTACATCGCGGATTAGATCGTAACCTGTGCTATTAAGAGTACAACTTTCTGATGCCAGCATATAGCTAATCGAATTATCCGCTTCAATTTTTTTACCCAAAACCAAGGGACGAATACCAAACGGATCTCTGAAACCAACTAAACCATAATCAGCGATCATACTAACTACGGCATAACCACCTTTCAGACGCTGATTAAGATTCTCAATGGCTTTAAAGATTGCCTGATTATCCAGTTCATTATCAATCGTTGATTGTTGTAGTTCAAAAGCAAAGGCATTCGTCAATACTTCTGAATCAGATTTAGTTCTTACATGGCGATGATTTTTATGTAAAACTTCTTCGCGTAATTGTTTGGTATTTGTTAGGTTGCCATTGTGAGCTAGCATAATTCCAAACGGTGAATTTACATAAAACGGGTGTGCCTGCTCAGGATCATCAGCTGAACCCGCAGTTGGAAATCTTACATGTCCAATACCAATATTCCCATGTAGATAGGATAAATCATAATTAGAGACAACATCCTTAATTAGCCCGATGCCTTTTTTTAGGTACATCAGGTTACCATCCATTGTTGCCATGCCAGCTGCCTGTTGTCCACGATGCTGGACACCTTTTAATGCATTATACAGTAGCTGATTCACCGGATGATCGGTAACTATTCCCACAATTCCACACATAATTATTTTCCAGACTCTTTAAGTTTATTTGTTTCATGTTCGATTATTGTTGTGGCATGTTTGCCAATTTCATTATTCAAATTTTCCATGTTTTTCGGGATAGCACTGATTATCATATTAACTGCTGGGGTTAATATTGGTGAAAACCATGATTTATTCCAGCCGCGATCTTTGTCAATACTGAACATTTCCATCAGAATTATCAATAGTGAACAGATAATTAGTCCTCGGACTATCCCAAATAATGCACCAAGAAGGTAATTTAGCCCACTTAATCCGCTTTTGGCTATTGCTTTGTTAAAGATCATTTTGAGTAGCGTGATTATGATTGCTACGCCGATAAATGAGATTATATAAGTAATGAGTGAACGAAATAATTCATTGCTGATAATTTCTGGAATATATCTTTCAATGAATTCTGCATAATTGCGAGTAACAAATAGTGCAATAAACCAAGTGCTTATGGATAGTAATTCAGAGACCCCGCCACGAATAGTGGCTAAGGCTGCAGATATCAGGATTATTGATGCAAAGAGGAAATCATAATTACTTAAATGGGGCATTTTAGCTACCAGTAACTATTCCAGAGTAGCCTTGTCCGGTAATCTGTTGCAATTTCTGAACTGCATCTTCCCGGCTAAATGGTCCTGCACGTAGGCGATAAAGCGTTCCGTTATCGGTCTCAATTTCCTGTACCGATGCATTTATTCCTTTACTTGCTAGTACTTGTTGTAGCTGATCCGCTTTATTCTGGTTTTTTAGTGCAGCAAATTGAATATAGCTTTTACCCAGTCCCTGACCTTGATTTGCTTTTTGACTAGCTGAATTATCTACCAAGCCATTTAATATATCTTCAGGATTTGACTGCTTTGGCTTTGGTTTTTTTGCCGGGGTAGAACTAGATTTTTTGACCACCGCTGGCGTTGTGGCTGTATCTTGGTTTTGTGTTGTTGAATCACTATTGTTGCGATTAACTACACCAGCTTTATATCCTGTGCCTTGTGAAGCAGATTTTTTAGTACTTACTGGAGTACTAGCCGCAATTGCAGCTATTTGATCCGTACTTTCATTTTGGGGTTGGGTACTTACTGCGGGAGCAGATGCATTACTTACATTGGCACTGGCGTTATTTTTGACCATAAGTGTTGTAGAGTTTGTACCGCTTGCTGCTTTATTTTTTATTTCAACCACATCTGGATTGATAGCAATTGGTTTTACTTTTGCCGTAACATTTAGTAAAACAAATAGTGCAAATCCAAGAAGAATTATACTGCCGATAAGACGTTGCCTTGATTTACGCTTTGCCTCTTCTGTAATTTTTATGATATTGCTTTTATTGTGCGTGTACTTTGGTTGCATTGGTTTTATTCTTTTTTTGTAATTGAGAGTAACTTTATAATTAGCTTTTTATGATTTTATATGCTGATTCTACAATCAGGAATGAACCAAAACAAACCAAGCGGTCCTCCTTCTCAAGTTGCGAATGAGCTTTATTTACTGCCATACTAATATCATCAAAGCATTCAATCTGTGATGGCTTATAGCCATTTTTAAGTAGAAAATCCCTGATTTCACTGATTTCAGAGCTTCTACCATTTGGTATTCTAGCCAAATACCAGTGGTCAAATTTATCACCAATAATTCTTAGTGCTTGTTGCCAGTCTTTATCTTTTGCGCAGCCAAAAACTGCACGATTACGTTTAGCAAAGGGTAATTTTAGCATATTTTGTAAGAGCATCTCAATTGCTTGCGGATTATGTGCCGTATCAAGCACAATTTGGGGCGTGCCAGGTAAAACCTGAAATCTACCAACTAGTGATGTTTGTAATAACCCTGATTTTATTTGCCCCAAATTTACCGGGAATTTATCACGGAGGTTATCTAGTATTGCAATGCTAAGTGCTGCATTGTTAAGTTGTTCATTTCCACGTAAACTAGGCATTGGTAGTCCATAGTAGCAAACTGATTTGGAGAGGAAGTCCCAACTGATTTGTTGCTTATTATAGCTAAAATTTCGATTGATGATCTGTAGTTTTGCATTTATTGACTGTGCATAGGTAATTACGGGTTCAGGAATATTATTACCTGCAATCAATGCTGGCTGATTGCTTCTGAAAATACCCGCCTTATTTAACCCAATTTCTTCGATGCTATTACCAAGTAATTCACAGTGATCCATTCCGATTGAGCTAATGGCTGAAATACTGGGCGAAAAAATATTGGTGGCATCGTTAAGTCCACCAATTCCAACTTCGATAATTGCTATATCAATCTTATGGTTACTAAAAATTAAATGGCTGGCTAAAACAAATGATTTAAATAATCCGAGGTTTTTCTCACTTGTTGTTATAACCTGTAAGAGAGCTCCCTCAAGTTCGCCATCACTTACTGGAATATTATTGAGACAAATTCTTTCATTATAGTCAAATACATGTGGCGATGTAAAAGTGCCAACTTTGTAGCCAGCATTACTAAGTATTGTTGTTAGAAAAGCACAGGTTGATCCCTTGCCATTTGTGCCACCAATAAGTATGATTGGATACTGAGGGTTAATCCTCAGCTTTTCTGCAACCTGTTTGACTTCTGAGAGTGGTGCGCTATAATTGTCTGTTGCAAGTAGTTTATCGATCAATTGCTGCTTGTTGGTTGCCATTTGATATGTCTTCTTAGTGCTTTATATTTTGTTGCAGGAATATTATTAAATGCTATTAATAGGTATCTTGTTTTTTGGGTGGCGTTTTTAATTCTGATAATAGTAAAAAAATAGCTAAGACTAGTTAGTTTTACAATGTCATATAATTCTGTACGATTATTTTCCCAGATAATCGCATTGTTAATTGCAAAAAGTAGATCAACTTTTTCCGGGTGGTAGAAGCAATATCGATAAGCAATAGTCAGTAACCAAAGCATGAATGCTGCTACCAGTAGTAGTTTGTACCAATCCATTATGTTTGAGACAGAAGCTGCAAGTATAATTATAGGTACGAAGGCAAAGAAAACTAACCAGTTAGATTTACGTTTGCTAATCGAAATGCTTAATAGCTCATCTGACATATAGTGTTTGTGCTTAAAAGTTTGAATGTCGTAAGATTAACCGATTCACGTTTAGCCATCCCGGACAGGCTATTGCTTAATCATCTTCAGTTTATAAGCAAGATCCCATTAACTTAGTGAACGGTTTCTGGTAAATCATCCTCTTCATTTATTTCTGTTTCTGTTCCATTGTCTTCGGTTAGATCGATAAGTGTTGGTGAGATTTCAATATCAAACCATTCCCAAAACATTTTAAGGCTTAGTTCATTAGGCCAGGTATTCTGATCTTCAGACCATGAGGCTAACTCAAGGTGAAATAATGCTTCAAAATTATCGTCAACATAGCTGATGCCATCTTCAATTGCATCTACTTCCGGTATCAGATATGAGTTACAGTCAATCCGGATGCTCTCGAGCGTTAACATTGTTCCTTCGCTAATTGCAAGACTTGAATTTATCCAGTCAAGTAAGGGTTGTTTGGGTTTTATTACTACTATTGATCTTTCAACCACATAAAACATTATTGCTAATTCCTTTTACTGTTTAGAAAGCGATTATAGCTGATTTTTAGATAATTGCTGGTACTAATATCGGGTTGACACTGCTAATAATCTGATATGCAATCATTATTGCCGCTGTTCTTCGGTTTTGCCTCATGTTCGGGATGTTGTGGCTAAGAGGTGCTTAGATTTTAAGGTGATTACGTGTAAGATTATGTTAAAATTAGGGTGCAGCATAATGTACTAAGTTAGCAACTAGTGCCTGTTATTTTATAAGTTTATTGCCTATGACTACTATAAATATTCTTAATGATCGCGAAGTAATGCTTAACCGAGAACTTGGACTTATTCAGTTCTATCGTCGGGTTTTAGCACAGGTGCTTGATGTTAACGTGCCATTACTTGAACGCTTACGTTATCTTTGTATTGTTACCAAAAACTGTGATGAGTTGTTTGAGGTGCGGGTTGCTAGATTATTAAAATGGGAAAAAGAGCAACCAACAAAACTTTTGGCGGATGGCTTGAAGGTTACTGAAGCTTTGGCACTTATTCGTAGTGAAGTGTATAAGCTTTATAGTGATATTTATTCTATTTATCATAATACGATGATTCCTGCATTGAATAAACAGGATATTTTTATTTTGCAGGCAAGAAACTGGAATAAAGAGCAACAAAAATGGGCATATAATTATTTTATCAATGAATTAAAACCAGTCCTTACTCCTATAAGTATTGATCCATCACATCCATTTCCCCGCGTGCCGAATAAAAGTTTACATTTTGCAGTCGAATTGGACGGTAAGGATCAATTTGGGCGTGAATCAAAAATTGCTATTGTTGAAGCGCCACGGATTTTACCGCGAGTTATTGCATTACCCCCGGAACTATCTGATAATAAACATGTTTTTGTTCTGTTGCAGGATATCATCAGCCAGCATGTAAATGAATTTTTTTATGGCATGGTCGTAAGGGGCTGCTACCCATTTCGGGTTACTAGAGCTGCTGATATAAACGTAAATTCAGATCAGAAAAATTTACGTCATGCCGTTACACGAGAATTATTAAAGCGTAAATATGCCGAATGCTCAAGGATTGAACTAGATGTTTCTAATGGTCAGCCAGAAGACAAATTTACTGATATCCTACTTAAGCAATTTAACCTAAGTAAGCCTGATTTATATTGGGTTAATGGTCCAGTTAATTTATCGCGATTATCAGAAGTTGCTAATTTGGTAGATAATGATAGCCTAAAATTCACTCCCTATAGTCCAGGTTTGCCCAAAGAATTGGTTTCTGAACCAGATATTTTTAAGGCGATGACCAAAAATGATATCTTATTACATACTCCATATCAGTCATTTGACCCCGTAGTTGAACTGACCCGTCGTGCAGCAGAAGATCCAAATGTACTTGCTGTTAAGATGACTGTATATCGAACCGGGAATGACTCCGAGCTGGTACAGAATCTGATTAAAGCAGCTCGTGCTGGTAAACAGGTAGTTGCTTCAATAGAATTATTTGCCCGCTTTGATGAGGAAGCAAATGTTGAACTGGCAAATCAACTTGAAGAAGCTGGTGCACATGTGGTTTATGGAGTTATGGGGTACAAAGTTCATGCGAAAATGCTAACTATTATTCGCAAGGAAGGTCAGCAACTCAGGCACTACATCCATCTTGGTACTGGTAATTATCATCAGACAACTGCAAAAATTTATACTGATTTTGGCTTACTAACTACCAATCCGGAAATTGCTCGTGATGTTGATAATATCTTTAGTCAGATAACGGGTGTTGGAAAAGCTGGAGTTTTAGGCGTACTATTTCAATCACCATTTACCTTGCATGATATGGTTATGAAGGCTATTGAGCGCGAAACCTTTAATGCATTAAGTGGTAAGAAAGCAGAAATAATTGCCAAAATGAACTCATTAGTTGAAAATCAGGTGATTCGTGCTTTATATAGGGCATCACAAGCTGGTGTTAAAATTACTCTGATTGTTCGCGGGGCATGTTCATTGCGTCCTCTGATACCGGGGATCTCAGATAATATTACCGTCCGTTCGGTTGTTGGTCGTTTTCTTGAACATCATCGGGTTTTTTATTTTTATGATTCTGGGAATGAAGATGTCTTTATTGCCTCAGCTGATTGGATGAAGCGTAATTTCTTCAAACGGGTTGAGACTTGTATTCCAATTTTAAATGATAAGATCAAGCGGCGGATAATTGATGAGAGCTTGAAGCTTTATATGCAGGATAATGTAAACTCATGGCATATGAATGCCGATGGTAGCTATTCACCAGTTGAACAGACAGGCAAACGGATTTGCGCTCAGGAATTTTTGATGGATAAATTGGGTGTTCCTGTCTTTAAGGAAACGTTAGCTGCACAGCTTACCCAACAGGTAGAAGCTTTAAGAGCAAATAGTAAACCCGCGCCTTCAGTTAAAAAAGGTACTGCTGTGGTTGCCACTCCGCGAAAACGGAGTCCCCGCACCACAAGCAATGAAAAACCTGCTGAAAATATTACTCCTAAGCCACGCTTAAAAAAGCCGAATGTTAAAGGTTAACATGTTAAAAAATTTATTATTATTGTCATTTATTTTTATTTTAGCTGCCTGCGGGTTTCATTTACGTGGTGTTGCTGGTAGTTATAGCTTTCCTTTTAAAACGGTGCTCTTGAATTGTGATACTCCTGTTATTTGTCCTGGTTTGAGAAATACTATCAAGGCAGAGTCTCTGACTATGCTTGTAACGAATAAGGAAAGTGCCGAAGTAGTTATTACTGTTAGTAATGAACAAACTAGTCGAGATACCCTTGATTTTAATAGCGTTGGTCAAATTGCTAGTTATATCCTTACATACCGTGTAACTGCGCGTATTTATAACCTACAGGGGGATCAGCTGGGTAATGATATTATGGTGCAAAACCAGCAAATTATGGCATATAACAATAGCCTAATTCTATCATCCCAGCAGCAGGAAGAAAATACGTGGGATCAGCTCCATCAAAATGTTATTAATGCGCTTATACGCAGGATTGTGTATTTTCATGATGCACCATTAGTTTCTCCAGCTTATGCCTCAGAATCTCGCTAGCTGGCTAAAAACACCTTCTCTTGAAGGGTACGCCATGTTAGTTAGTGGCAATGAAGAGTGCTTTCCAATACAGGAATTATTGGTTAAAAAAATTACGCAATTATTTGTTAATGCACACTTTCAGTCATTTACAGCAGATCGTTATTTTGATTTTGCCGTAATTGAAGATATTATGCGAAGCAGCTCGTTGTTTGCTGAAAAAAACCTTCTGCTAGTTTCCTTCAAAACTAAACCTACCCTTGAACAGCAAAAGAAACTATCTATATTATACGGACTATTGGATGAAAATAATTATCTGATTCTTACCTGCGATAAACTAGATAAAAAAGATCTTGCTAGTGATTGGTTAAAGTATTATGATAAAGCAGGACTTTTTTTTATTCTGAGTGGAGATATTTCTGAGGCTCGTACCTTTGTCAAATATCGATTTGGAGAGTATAATTTCGCAATAGATGAGGACGCTTTAGAGCTGTTGCTGGAATTAAATCAAGGGAATCTTACGCAGCTAAATCAAGAGATCAATAAGCTATCACTATTATTTAATGCCCCTTATACAATTACTCTTGAAGATGCCCAATTACATTTGATTGATAATTCAAATTATAGTATCTATGCTTTGTCTGAAGCCTATCTCTTAGGGAATCTTACATTAACACGCAAGATCTTTAAAAATGTTTGTATCGCAAATGAAGAAGTAATTTTAATGAGTTGGAATCTTGGTGAGGATTTGCGTAAATTAATAAAAATAAAAAACCTACAGAAGACAGAAGCAAATTTTCGTACTATTGCCGGAGCATTGCGAATTTGGGGCAATTCAATCGTTGCCTTTGAAAAGGCTGCTAGCCGACTTAGTTACGTACAAATACTAGAGTATTTTGATGATTTAGCCAAGATTGATATGGCAGTAAAAGGTATTCGCCAGGAAGATCCTATATTGCTTCTTGAAAAGTTATTGACAGATATCTGTATTGGAAAAAAGTAGTATAGTTATTGGTGTAGCAAATCTGGTATTTGATTTTAAAAGATTATTTAGAGGTGAGAGGGATATTGACATCTATGTTGGCAAAATTATTTTGTTTGGATGGTGAACATAAATTTACGTTATCGCGTGAAATAATTGGTGGTTTTATAAACTTCATGGCAATAGCGTATATAATTGCGGTGAATCCGATAATACTTAATGCTGATGGTGCGGGATTTCCGCTAAATGCTGCCATAACCTCAACAGTGCTTATCATTGTTATTATGACACTTTTTGCTGCTTTTTTTATCCGCTTGCCATTTGTATTAGCACCGGGGATGGGGATAAATGCGATTATATCTTATACGTTAATCTTACATGAAAAGCTTGATATTCCTACTGTATTGGGTGTAATTCTTTTTTCCAGTCTTCTTCTTTTTGTCTTTTCTGTGAGTAAAATCCGGCAGGTAATAATTCATGCAATCCCTGAGTTTTTGCAAATAGCATTAAGTGCTGGAATTGGTTTTTTTCTTTTCATGATTGGTGTTAAAAATATTGGACTTGTAGTTGCTAATCCAAATACTATTGTTGGAATTGGTAAATTTAATCTTGACATTATCCTGTGTTGCATTGGTTTTGTTATGTCTGCAGTGTTTTTTATTAAGCGTAAAAATTATGCTTTTTTATTGCCACTGATTTTGATTACCATTGTTAATGCATTTATTCACCCAGATGCATTACCACATAAATTTGTCGAAAAACCAGATTTTAGCCTTTTTATGCAAATTGATGTTGTGAAGGCGCTTAAATTAAGCGTGCTACCTGCGATTTTATCATTATTCGTTGTTAATTTTTTTGATGCTACTTCTACAACAATGGGCTTGCTATCACAGATAAAATTTGATAATCAGCATAAAAAGGTTACTTATCTAAAGAGGGCATTAATTACTGATAGTTTTGGTGGAGTTTTATCGAGTCTGATTGGCATCTCGCCGAGTGTTATTTTTGTTGAAAGTTCTGCTGCCATACATAATGGAGCTCGTACCGGGATTGCTTCGGCGGTTACTGCCTTATTATGCCTGCCATTTATCTTTTTGTCGCCGTTAATCGCGATTATTCCCGATGCAGCAACTTCTCCAGTATTAATGGTTGTTGGGTTAATCATGCTTTCAAATATCCAAAGAATTGATTTGACAAATTTTGAGGATACTGTTGCCAGTATGTTAACTATCGTGATGATGCCATTGTGCTTTTCGATTACGGCAGGAGCAATATTTGGTATTTTATCTTATACACTGTTAAAATTATTCTTAGGTAAATATGATGAATTGTCACCTACATTGATTATTGTCGCGATAGTTTGTAGTGGGTGGTTTTTTATTAATTAAAATTAAATTTGAGCTAGATTTATAAAGGGTTTATTATGGCAGTATCAAAAATAGTAATTGGTTCAGTAATTGTAGTTATTGGTGCTGGAGCTGCACTTTACTATCTGAAAAATGTTAGAGGAACTCAGTCGGAAAATATTCGGATTCTTGCTGTTACTCCAAATATGATAGCTACTCAGGTACCGACGAAGGAGTGTCATCAGGTAACAACCAGCCAGAAAGTAAAAAATAAAAATAGCAACTTCTTCAATCGTATGTTTGATAGTAAAAAACATCCTGAGTATGTTACTGTTACTAATAATCAAGAAGTTTGTAAAACCGTGATGCAGGAGAGTCAAACTCAGTCAGGTTATATTGTCCGTTATCAGTTTAACGATTTTGTCGAGTCAGCCTTAGTGCAGTTAGCTCCGCCATTAAATGCCGAAATGCCTTTAGCTGACTTGCAAAAATATCAGCCAATTTTGGGCAACCAGAATGCTGCCACCCAAGATGGCTCAGCTAATGCCTCGGCTCCAGTAGCTAATTCATCACTCCCAGTTCCTGAGGATCATTAATATTCAGAAAACTGATATGGTGCACACATTTGTTTTAGCTGGGTATATGCCCGGCTTTTATTTTTTTGACCTATAAGCTGAAACTCCTGACAATAGCGGATTTTCTTCTGACTACATATATCTGAAGAGTAAAATTGATCGCCATTAAGGCAACCATCAGCTTTTACCTGCTTAATAATCTGTTCGGCAGTTACCTTGCTGAATTTAGCAGTATAATAGCTGTCAGGTAAGGTTGATTGTATTTTTAATAATTGGTTGTTTTGATAGAAGTAAACAGGGTAATCTGTTGACTCGGCATACCATTTATGATTTAGTCCATTAAATTTTAAATTATCTTTTGTTTGTGTGAAGCTATTTTGCTGGTATGAAAAGGCTTTAGTTATAGAAAAGTCATTGTTAGATTCAATAGCGACTAGATAACTATGATCAGTATTTTTATCAAGATTTTGGTTGTGGTAAGCAGAGATCAGAAAAACGTCATTATGATTAATCACAAATTTCCTGTCAATAGTTATGCTTGAAAAGTTACTACTCTCAAGGTATACCTCTTGGTTATTAAGATATAGGGATTGTGGCTGATTGTGTCTCTGCTGTATATTTTGCGGCTGAATAATTGCCAGATAGCCATTTTGGGTTTTCTGGAAACTTATAATATCCGGAATTGCTGTGTACCATTTTTTCAGTAAGCTATACTTACTTTCTGGGTCAAATCTTATAATACTACCATTAGCATTATTTATTTGGTAGCTATAATTTATAGCCAGTTGTTTATTAGTGAAAATAACATGCTGATATTTTATTGCCGCTTCGCATTTATTCGCTTGATTTAACTGTTTTATTTTTAGAATGCTTTCACTTACAAGATTATCATTTGTTACAAATTTTGCCTGACTTATTAAGCTTGACTGGATTGATGGATCATCACAACCAAAATTTACAGGCTTTTTA
>JBDHRI010000016.1:0-20832 GCA_039807465.1 Burkholderiales bacterium
CCTGAGGTAAAAGCAGCTTCATCAATAAATAGCGGTGTATCGTATGCAGATGACTCACTAGTATTGTATTTGCCAATTGGTGGCGGAGTAAATAGACCATAGCGTTCAATTTTGATTGGCTTTTCCGGTTCAGCTGGAGGATTAATTGCTACACCAACTGAAACTCCATGTCCATCATCCATTAAGAGTGGTTCTTGCAAAATAGTTGGTGGTTTTGGAAAGTGATAGATTACTCCGGGAAAAGACTCAAAAACAAACCCAAAATCAATTGAAGATTCTGGATTCATCATGGTCTCTGTCACGTCAGCATGGCTAAATTCAATTTTTAAGACTATTCCCAAAACTAGCCAAAATACTTCTTTTCCCAGTGATTTAAAGATAATAATATTCCAAAAACAAACAATAGCAAAAATTTGATAAAAAATAGGAGTTACAAATTGATGGCAATTCAATTAGTTGAGTTGCCATCAATCAGTTGAACTTAATTAAGACGGCATTACGCGATGCCAGCGGCTTATCTTTACACTATGAAATAGTCCTGCTTTATTATATGGGTCGTTGCGTGCAAATTGTTCAGCATCTTCGCGGGAATCGCAGTCAATAATTAGCATACTCCCAAATACGCCGCTACCATCGTCAGTTAATAATGGACCACTCCCAATAACTCTGCTTGCTTGAGACTCTAGCCAACTACGGTGTTCTTGCCGATATTGTAGTCGTACTTCATTGTGTTCTGGCTTATCAATACAAGTAATTACATAAAACATGATTTATCCTTTTAAAGTTATTTATTATCGACTGTCTGTAAATTTTGACGTTTCATTAATAAAATGATACCTAATGAAATAGCTGCTAAAATTCCTGCTATTAAAAAAAGTATATTAAATGCATTACTAAATGCACCAACAACTAGTTTATGTTCGTTCATTGGCAAATCTGTAACTATAGCTACTCCATTCTGTAATACCTTTTGAATAGTAGTGGTGTTTAGCCCGCTATTTAGCAATTGCCAGCTTAATCCGCTAGAGTAAACCATCCCAAGTAAGACACCTCCGATTAAACTTCCTAACGAACGAGCCAGACCAAGGGTGGCAGTTGCCGTGCCAATATTGGATTTATCAACACTGTTTTGAATAGCCACAGTCATCAATGGCATGATGACTCCAAGTGCAGCCCCTAGTAAAATTAGTGTTGGAATTGCAATTATTGAAACTAACAAAATATCATGTGGCCATGCCAGCATAAAATACATTATTGCAATAAGACTAACCCATAATAATAAACAGCTACGATAGCTCATGAATTTGGCGCTTAACCATCCGCCAAAAATTGGACCTATAATCATACCAATCTGAACTGGTTCAAGTAATAATCCTGATACAGTTGGACTTACCTCCATTACTAATTGAAAATATTGGGGCAGAAAAAATGTTGCGGCAAAAGAACTGATTGAGGAAATAAGTATTGCCAGAACTGAGATTGCAAAATTCTGATTATGAAATAATTTTAGTGGAATTAAAGGGTTTTCTACACGCTTTTCCTGTAAAATAAACATAATTAAAAATATTATTGCACCACCACACAACCCAATTAATTTTGGCGTTACCACCACACCCGAGGATGCACCACCACTAAATTGGTTAATTAAAAACAAAAGATCTATGATCCATAAAGTCAATAAAATTGCACCAATAATATCAACTTGTCTTCCTTGATTTATTGCTGGCATAGGTTTTAAAAATTTATATGCTAAGATCAAAGCAGTTACTACCAACGGTAGATAGATAATAAAAATCCAACGCCACGATAAATACTGTGCCACGATTCCACCAAGCAGCGGTCCAATTAATGCAGCAAAGGCAAAAATTCCTGCTAGTAACCCTTGATACCAGCCCTGTTTCTCTACTGGCACAATTCTGCCAATTGTGATAAAAGCCAGTACCATCAAGCCGCCACTACCCAAACCTTGTAGTAAACGAAAACTAATTAATAGATAAACATTACTAGCAGTTGTACACAAGAGTGCCCCACACATGAAAATTAGCAGTGCAATTAGGAGCATTCGTCTGCTACCATAAATATCTGATAATTTTCCATAAATAGGAGCAGTTACCGTCGCGCCTAACATATACGCAGTCATAATCCAGCTTACACCAGTATTTTCACTAAACGAGCTAGCAACAGCTGGTAGGGCAGTTGGAATTGCTGCCATATCTAATGATCCCAAGAATAATGTCAATGCAATTGCGGTAAAAGCACCCCACAATTCACGTTTGGTGTAAGTCATGATAAGTGTTCCTTAACCTGCGGTATAGCCGCCATCCACATATAAGACATGCCCAGTATAAAAATCAGAAGCAGCGGAAGCTAAAAATAACAATGGACCTGCCAAATCTTCAGGTTCAGATAACCTACCTTTAGGCATTCGCATCAATGTTCCGTTTCGGACTTCTTTGGCAAAATCAGTATCTTCAAACATCCATGCGGTAAGTTTGGATCTAAATACCATCGGTGCAATTGCATTAACGGTAATTCCTGATGCGCCAAGTTCACAGCCTAATGCCCGCGTAATTCCATCAATTGCCGATTTCGAAGCGCAGTAAGCTGAATAGCCGTGTCCTGCACCTAAGATACCACGAATTGATGACATAAAAATGATTCTCCCACCATGCCCTTGAGCCTGCATCTGTTTTGCAGCTGATTTTGCAATTAACCAAGCCTGAGTTACATTTGCATCCATAACATCTAAAAATCGTTCTGTTGACATTTCATCAATCTTCGCTTTATCATTTTTTCCAGAGCCGACAATTAGAATATCAACTTTCCCAAATTTAGTGGTAGCTACCTTAATGATAGACTCACAATTGTCCTCACTATTTGGACGTAATGCTACAGAATTAACCTCACCACCATAAGTTGCGCATTTGGTAACAACATTTTCTAATTCTTCCTTATTTCCTGCTGCTAAGACCAATTTAGCTCCTGCTGCTGCCATAAGTTCTGCCGCCATTGACCCGAATGCACCAGTTGCACCAGTAACAACTACAACTTTATCTTTCACTGAAAATAATGATAATGGATTGGTTAAATAATTCTTACTCATTTTATTTACTTTCTTTTTATCTATAGTTTGGAATAAAATTACCCCCCAAAATTAGCAGGGGTAATCTTGCCTAGTTTACCTGACTGATCTCACATGAGCCGTAAGTTGGATTTACCATTACGTTATAGGTATGACCAGCACTTAGCGTAGTATATTTAAGGGTGCTATTACACTGTACGTATTGAGCTTTGGTCTTATTCTCATCACTGTATTTATTGATTTGAATCCCTGAGATTGTAAATGAGTCTGCATTGGCAAAAAATACATCTAGGTTATTACTATCTGTTACATATGATGAGGTCGTCGGGTCTTGAGATGAAGCCTTGGTACCCCAGGATTTGTTAGTGCCGGCTGCCAGAGCAATATCTTTACCAGTTGAGCTTAAGCCACCAAATTCATAATTTGCACCATTAACTTTAAGGCTGGCTGTGGCATATGGGTAGCTACCAGTTCCATCTCCAGTATTAGATATTTGTAGAATGAAATACTTACTGCTACTTCCGCCGCCGCTACTTTCAGCTCCATAAATCATTGAGCTAAATCCGCCAGTTGTTGCATAGCAATCGTAGTAATCTTTTGGATCATAATCGGTATTTAATGACCACATCATGACACCATCAAAATATTTATAATTGGTAGTATCAGCAATCATTTCATCAATACTGGTTTTTAGCTGAGTCAAAATTGAACTTTGATTATATGAAGTCCCACAGCTAGACGCACTAGCACTAGGTGCAACCCCAAAAATATTCGCAGAACTATATGCTCCTCCTGCATTGGCAACTGTTCCAACCACAAGGTTTGTAGCTTCTGGAATACATACACTAGTAGTAGAGCTGGCATAGGCTGAACAATCAGATTTAGTGCTATTATTTAAAGCTTTAGCAACTGCTTTAAAAAAGCCAACTTGGCTTTCCGCATAGCCATCGATTGTCCAGTTTGGTGTATTATAGGTTTGAACAAAAATATAATTAATATAACCGTTGGCAATGGCTGGAGTGTAATTGCTTTGATTCGAATATGGCGAGCCAGAGGTTAGTACCAGGTTGCTTGGGTTGCTACTATCAACTGTAGTGCCAGTTGAAAGATAGATTTGCGGTGCAGCGCTTACCAGATAACCTTTATCACTAAATCCTTTGGCAATTGCGGTAATTTGATCAGCAGTAAATCCACCCTCTAAATCCAGATCTACACCATCAATTTTACCATTGCTCAGGCTACTATTATATGCTTTTATTTGTACATCGATATTACTTACAACAGTTGCTGTATCAGTCATGCTACTCGCAGTACCAGTCGCACCACCAATACTTAATAGATTGATTGTTCCTGCTGATTCACTATTAATTGCGGTTTGAATTGTTGATAAATAGCTTGAATTAGTTGACGAGCTACTCGTATCAGCAAATCCAAAGATTATTACATTAGCCGCTTTATAGCCTGATGATTGAATCATTGATACTGCACCAGATGCTGACATATCAATATAGGCAGCTTTAATCATTGATCCCTGATTAACATTTACATTGGCAACTCCAACAACTGGTGAGCCAGCTAATCCAGTTGCGATTAGCTCTACCTGTCCATAACCAGCAGCTGATGAGGAATTAATCTGTAATTTATCTACATCAGTTGACTGTGCGGTTAATTCTGCCGAAGCCAGCGGTGATAATACTTTGGTGATTAATCCCATTTGTTTTAAAGAAGTTGGACCTGTTACACTAACTTTTGTGGATACAATATGATTGGTATCCATTTCAAGAAGGTTTTCAGCTAGCTTAATCCGAGTGCCATCCGCCAATTCTGCGGTACCATCAGGTAAAAACTGAACTTGCGTCGCTGAAGAAGATGTGCCGGGTGTAGAGTTGCCAGAATTACAGCCAGCAATAATAATGCTACTTAGTAATCCAGACATCATTAAAACACGATTGATTTTATGTTTTTTCATTATTACTACCTCAAAAAATTTAACAAAGCAGATTATAGCCAAAGCTTGATTTATCTACAATCATCATTTTTGATGAGGTATGAAAGCCAAATTAGTTAGGCTATCTACAAATGCTATTTCAGATAGTAGTTATAAATTGTGTGGAATCTGACATAAGATATTGATAATTTTAGTGTCTTCCTCAGTCGTATTCTCAATTATAATAACTAGCTAGACCATTTGTGAGTATGATAATGCAATCTACTGAGATAGATAATAATTATGCCGATTACCTTCAAAATAAAATAATCCCTGATTTTAGAAAGATTATTGATAAGGATATTTATTCCTTGATCATTAATCAAAACCATCAAATTGAAATATGTACAGATAAATCAGCACAATCAGTTGGGTTAAACTCTTGGGAGGATTTGCGCGGTTTTTCGTTTGCGAATTTCAGCGATAAAGAAGCCGTTGCTAAAATTTTCAAAAAAGCTTATTTTTCGATACTTCAGAATGAAATTGAGCCGTATGCGCGTAAGCTGATTACTTTGCAGCGAATAGTATTTGAGAGTTGTCGGGTAATTCAATTTATTGATATGCTTCCATATAATGACCAATTCATTACTTACATCACTACTTATACTCCATTGTTACACCCAGATGGAACTGTTATTGCGATACAGTCTTTTTCAATTCAAAGCTATGTACTAAGATTTCAGGGACATATTAGTGATCCAAATAGTAGTAATCAGGCAGATCTAAAGAGTAAGTTTACAAATCGCGAACTGGAAATATTATTTTTATTAAGTAATGGTGCAACCCAAGACCAAATTGCACAGATTCTAAATATTTCACGCGGGACAATAGCGGCGGTAGTTTCCAATCAATTGTGCCCAAAATTTAATATTGCTGGTGCTAATACCAAGTTATTGACAGAAGCAGCAATAAATGCCAGAATGTATAAAAATATTCCAGAGTCATTATGGCGACCGGCTCTGATTATCTTGAATCATGATTTGTCTGATATGCTTATTGAGTCGGAATTATAGAAACTTTTAACTGCTGATTTTAAGGATGTTGATTAAAGCAAGGCAATTTTGCTTTTGAATAAGCTACAATTCGGGATTATTTAGTTCAATAAAACATATGATTTTAGATAAACATTATTTTGGTAATAGTGATACAGTTTTTCTGGCACAGGATCTCTTAGGGAAAGTATTAGTCAGAAAACAGTCCAATGGCCTAACTAGTAGGCTTCGAATTAGCGAAACCGAGGCTTATCATGGTGAAGATGATAAAGCCTGCCATGCACGTTTTGGTAGGACAGCGCGCAATCAAGTAATGTATCAAGAAGGTGGTGTCTGGTATGTTTATCTTTGCTATGGTATTCACTGGCTTCTTAATATTGTAACTGGTGAAAAAGATTTTCCTTCAGCAATATTGATTCGTGGGGTAGCTAATATAAGTGGACCGGGCAGAGTTACTAAAGGACTACAGATTGATAAAGCATTAAATGGACTTAGCGCTGATTATCATTCAGGCTTATGGATCGAAGATGATGGTTATATCCCGGATAAAGAAAGTATTATTGCTACTCCCCGAATTGGCGTTGATTATGCTGGTGAATGTGCTTTAAAACCATGGCGGTTTGTGCTTACAGAAAGATTTAGGAATAAATAGATGGCAAAGACAAAAGTTACTTTTGAATGTAGTGAGTGTGGTGAAAAACATAGCAAATGGCAGGGGAAATGTAATGGTTGCGGAGCTTGGAATAGTCTTATTGAAACAATCGATGAACCCGTAAAAGCCTCAGCTAATAGTAATCGTTTCAATGCACTAAATCAAGCCTCAACAGTGGTTAATCTGGATCAGATCAGTGCTGAAGATGTTGAGCGTAAGGCAACTAATATTGATGAACTTGATCGGGTTCTTGGTGGCGGCTTGGCGCGTGGGTCAGTAATTTTATTGGGTGGTGATCCGGGAATCGGAAAATCAACCTTATTATTACAGACATTGGCATTTATTGCTAAAGATAACAAAGTACTTTATATAACTGGTGAGGAATCAGTCCAGCAGGTAGCTTTACGTGCCAAACGGCTTGAGATTCCAAGTTATCCTAATTTGCGTTTGATGTCAGAAATCAGGCTTGAATCAATAATTCCACAAATTGACCTCGAAAAGCCCGATGTGGTAGTTATCGATTCGATTCAGACGGTATATTCCGATATGCTCCAATCTGCTCCTGGCTCAGTAGCTCAGGTGCGAGAATGTTCCAGCATTTTGACCCGGCTTGCAAAAAGCCGCCAGATAATTGTAATTCTGGTTGGACATGTAACCAAAGATGGTGCAATTGCTGGACCACGAGTATTGGAGCATATTGTTGATACTGTACTTTATTTCGAGGGTGAGCAGCATTCAAATTTTCGGATGCTCCGTAGCGTCAAGAACCGCTTTGGTGCCGTCAATGAGCTTGGTATTTTTGCCATGACCGATAAAGGGTTACGCGAAGTTAATAATCCTTCAGCACTTTTTCTTTCTTCTTATCGTCATGATATTCCGGGGAGTTGTATTCTAATTAGCGAAGAAGGAACTCGTCCTCTCTTGGTAGAGGTACAAGCTTTGGTTGATCAATCGCATATGATGCCAGCCAAGCGCTTGGCTGTTGGAATGGATGGTTATCGGTTATCAATGTTAATCGCTATCATGCAGCGTCATTTGGGAATCCAGCTTTATGATCAGGATATTTTTCTAAATATCGTTGGTGGGCTAAAAATTACCGAACCCGCACTCGATCTGGCGGTTATTTTGTCAATTATATCCTCATTTAAGAATAAGCCATTGGTTGAGAAAATAGCTGTTTGTGGTGAGGTTGGTTTATCTGGCGAGATCCGTACGGTACAAAAAGGGCAGGATAGGATTAAGGAAGCTGTTAAGCTCGGATTTGTGAGAATAATTGTACCGAAAGCCAATCAACCAAAGGAAACATACAAGGGAGTAGAAATAATTCCGGTAGATAATTTGGTGCAGGTAGTTAATTATTGCTTTCGTTAAATAGGTATAATTTATGCAATGGTCGATTAAACGTTTGGCTTGGATTAAGGAAGTATGGTTATTAGTAAAGCCTTATTGGCAAAGTCCTGAAAAGAAGAAGGGCTTATTTTGGTTATTTTTAATTCTTGCCAATAGTGTTATCTCGGTATATATGTCAGTCTGGCTTAATCAATGGAATGGACTATTTTATAATACAATTCAGAACTATGATAAGGCAGGATTTCTTCATGCTTTGATAAAAGGTTCATTTATTATGAGCCTCTATGTTTTTGTAATGATTATTGGTTATTATTTTAGTTCCATACTTGAGATTAACTGGCGCAAATGGCTGACTAATTATTATTTAGAGCAGTGGTTTCAAAGTAAGGCATATTATCATGGGCGTTTTGTAACCGAATCTCAAGATAATCCGGATCAACGAATTAGTGAAGATATCCATCAATTTATCCAGCTAACATTGCGCTTATTTATTGATTTTTTCCGTTCCTGTCTTACTCTCGGCTCTTTTGTGGTGATACTTTGGAAGTTTTCCGGGAATTTCAAATTTACCTTATTTAACCATCAGTTTTATATCCCAGGATATATGGTCTGGATGGCGATTCTTTATGCCATAGTTGGTACCTATATTACCTTTAAGATTGGTAACCCACTGATTAAATTAAATTATCAGCAGCAAAAATATGAGGCAGATTTTCGTTATAATCTGGTACGTGTTCGCGAGTACGCTGAGCAGGTAGCTTCATATAATGGGGAAGAAATTGAGCATAAGGTTGTTACCCGTGATTTTGATAATATTGTCGATAATTTTATGGCAAGTGTCAGGCGAAATTTAAAAATAAACCTGTTTAACTATGGCTATGGACAACTATCAACTATCATGCCAACCATTATTTCTGCCGGGCGTTATTTTAGTAAACAGATTACTCTTGGCGATATGATGCAGATTAATTCAGCTTTTGCTAGAGTTGAATATGCAATTGCTTATTTCATTTACATTTATTCTGATATTGCCAATTTGCGTTCAATCATGAATCGTCTTCACGGGTTTAATAAAATGATAGCTGAAATTAATGCCAGCAAAATGGTCAAGATTAATCCTGATCAAGACTATTATCTGAAAATAGAGGATTTACAGATAGAAACACCCGATGGGAAAATCCTTATTCAGAATTTTGGCATGGAAGTAAATAATGCTGATCGGGTATTAATTCAAGGAAAACCGGGAGTCGGAAAATCAACATTATTAAAGACGCTTAATCGTTTATGGCCGTACGCTAGTGGTAACATCTATTATAAACCCGGCTTGAAGAGTTTATTTATAAGCCAAAAGCCATATTTGCCCAAGGTGAATCTCAAGGAGGCAATATGTTATCCAAAGGCACATAATTTGCCAAGTGATGATGAAATTAGCCGGATTTTAATCCTATGTGATCTTGAAAGCTTAATTCCACAATTGTATCTGATTCATGACTGGGGAAGCCATTTGTCGCTTGGCGAACAGCAAAAGCTTGTTTTTGCAAGAATAATAATTAATCGTCCAGACATAATTTATCTTGATGAGGTAACCTCTTCTTTAGATGAAAGAAGCGAGGCAGAATTATATCTATTTTTAAATAGCGCCTTGCCTGATTCATTAGTGATAAGTGTTGGGCATCGTAATAGTCTTCTTAGATTTCATAATCAGATAATTAATCTATAAGAGATATGCTAAGTAAATAAGGTAAAATAATGCTATTAAACATTACGTTTTTATAGGATTATTGCTTTATGCGTGAAATTGTGTTAGTATTCTTTGGTGCCGGAATTGGCGGCGTTCTCCGGTTTGTCTTAGGAAGTTTGGTCTATAGTGTTACTGGGCGAAATTTTCCATATGGTACATTGGTTATAAACCTTAGTGGTTCATTTATAATGGGGTTTTTATTTGTACTAATTACCCAACGTTACACAAATTTAGCTCCTTATCTAATTGCGTTTATGTTAGTTGGAATACTTGGCGGCTATACAACATTTTCGTCATTCTCGATAGAGACCTTACGACTGTTTCAGGATGGTAAAATAGCTTATGCTTTTACCAATGTTTTAGTTAGTACTATTGGTGGGATATTATTGGCATGGGTTGGTTATGTCAGTGCCCAAAAGTTAATTTAGTTAATATGAATTTTAAGGAATTATCATGAAAAAAATAATAGTAACCGGAAATGTTGGGCGTGATCCCGAGTCAAGATACGATGCTAGTGGCGCAATGTTTGTGACTTTTTCGCTGGCTGTTAATACTGGTTCAAAAGCTAACCAAAAAACTGACTGGTTAGAAATAAGCTGCAATGGCAAAACCGCAGAGTTAGTACAGACTTATGTGCGTAAGGGGAAGAAATTGTTGATTGAAGGTACTCCTGCTGCGAGTGCCTATATCAATAAAGAAGGCAATGCAGTAGCTACACTTCGGGTTTATGCTAATAATATTGAATTTTTATCGAATGAGCGTGGAGATGATGCTGGTATGGATAATAATTATGAATCTGCACCTTCTGAGCCTGCTGGCTTTAATGCTCCGGGGGTGCAAGAAAAATCTCAGGGTTTTAATGCCCCAGGTCCATCATTAAAGTCAGATGATATTCCATTTTAATCTCTTTGTCTTGATGATAAAATCCCGCACAACTGCGGGATTTTTATTATCGAGTGATGAGTGAGGGAATGCTTACATTCAGTTAATCAGATTAAAAATGGATGATAAATTAATTTGGATGGTTTTAGAGAGAGTTAATTGGTAGATGAGTTTAGATACGATATTGATGGTTTTAAGTTTATTGGTGATTTGTTCATTTTTTTATAATTATCTTCTTGAGAGATTCCAGATCCCTTCGGTGATCTTATTAATCGCGACCGGAGTTTTACTCAAATTTATTGCTGAAATTGCAGGTGTTTATCATTCGCCAAATGTTAATGCGCTGGCGTTATTTGGTACACTCGGACTTATAACGATTGTTCTTGAGGCTGTGCTGGATCTTAAAGTAGCTGGACATAATTATCAGAAAGTATTGGTAGCTCTAATCTGTGCAACCTTATCAATCGTATTAATTAGCATATTAGTTGGAATATTTATTCATTTTATCTATCCAATTAGTTACCGGAGTGCCATGCTTTATGCTACTCCGATTGCCATTATTAGTAGTGCGATAGTTATTCCTAGTATTAGTGGGCTTTCACCTGAGTTAAAAGAGTTTCTGGTTTTTGAATCAATTTTTTCAGATATTATTGGGATCCTTGCTTTTAATTTCTTTACTAATGTTGAACCGGGCAATTGGCTAAGCTTTGGCGAATTTTCACTGTCCTTTGCTGGGATTCTTATTTTGTCGGCAGTTATCTCTATTCCTTTAGCATTAATATTAAATCATGGTAAACGTGATCACCAACACGTCTTTATTCTGGCAATTTTAATATTTATTTATGGGCTGGCAAAACATTTTCATATGTCGGCACTGATTCTTATTCTGGTTTTTGGTTTGATGCTAAATAATATGCCGCTGATATTTAGTAAAACCAGATATCGCCATCTTTTCAAAAAAAGAGATATGCAAAATGAACTTGCAGATATGCAAAGTCTTACGGGCGAATTTGCTTTCATAATCAGAACTTTCTTCTTCATTTTATTTGGTTTTTCTATCAATCTGGAACTATTATTTAGTTTGAAGGCACTTTCGATTGCGGCTGGAATACTTATAATTGTTTATGCCATTCGCTACCTGAGTTTCTTTATTTTTAGAGTTAAAAATACTAAAGTTGCTACCTTTATTGCTCCCCGCGGTTTAATTACCGTGTTGTTATTTTTCCAAATTCCAGATAGTCTAAAATATTCAGGTTTTGATGGTGGAATTATTTTTCTGGTGGTTATATTTACTAGTATTATTATGAGTGCAAGTTTGATAGCTGCAAAACATAAATAAGCTATAAGTTATGAAAGATAGCATGTTAAAATCAAAGGCTGCCTTTCTTCTTTTATTGAATAATACTTATGAAAAATATATTTTTATTAATTTTCCCTATTTTCTGTGTGATAACCGCATCTTGCTCATCGGGTAGTGGAGCTGGTGTGGATGTAACAGCTCAGCTACAAGCTAAGCTTGAAGAGATAAGTGAAAGTTTTTTGAATACATACTCTTTTAGTACACATGTTTCTGCATTACCTATTCTTGTACAATGTGGAGGTAAGCCTCCAGTTTATGTTTATAGTGGTACAATGTCTTATGATGGTACAAGGAAGATTGTTGAAAGTAGCCTATTTCAGATCGGTAGTATTACCAAGTCTTTTACTTCGGTGGTTTTATTGCAATTAGCTGCAGAATCTGAGTATGGTTATGATTTGGATCAGCCAATCGGACAATGGTTAGATAATTTGCCCGCTAGTTGGCGATGGATTACTACTAGGCAATTGATGCATATGGTAAGCGGGATTCCTAATTATACTAGTGATGATTCTTTTATGCAAACATATGTGTATGAAATGCCATATGCGTATCATAATCTTGAATTTTTTGCATTAAGTCAAGAGAGTAAGTCTGTGCTATTCTCGCCCGGAGCTGATTATGACTACTCAAATACTAATTATACACTAATGGGGATGCTTATTGAGAGTATAACAGGTAGATCCGTTTATAGGGAAGTCAACGATAGAGTTATTCAAAAATTAGGCTTACAGCATACTTATTTTCCAGACTATTTACCCGAGTTGGTAGCTGCTCCAGAAGATCTGGTTTCCGGGTATTTTATTCGTGAATCAGAAATTGATGATGTCAGATTTTGGGCTTTGTCTCCTTTGAACTCTGCTGGAGGTATTATCTCAAATATAAATGATGTAAATACTTATGTATATAACTTATATACCCCAGGGAGATTGCTAAGCCAGGAACAGCTGAATCAATTATTGGCTTTAGTATCATTAAAAAATGGTCAACCTATAGTATCCTTGTCTGAAAGTGACCCAAATGGATTTGGTTTAGGCATTGTCGGAAGGTGGATAGATGGCAAACAATATTATACTTATACTGGACAGACATTGGGGTTTATGTTCACTTATTATTATAACCCTCAAAATGGGAATATGACTGTATATACTGCAAATGTAGGTAATGGAATGGCAAATAACTATACTGCGGCGTATGTTCAACTAGGTGTTGAAATAATGGCGTATCTGGAGTCAAATTGCTAGTACGTTAAACTTAAGTGTTCTGTGTGAATTATATCTAAATAAACAGGGGGTTATATGAAAATAACAAAAAATATTGATTACGCAAAATTAGATACCGAGTTAAAAACCTATTGCCATACTGGTTACAACATTCATTTTTTGCATGGGTGGTTTTGTGCCTATCTTTCTGCACCAAGTGATAGTGAAGAAGATTTACTTATCCCTGATTATTTGATTGTTGATGAAGATAAGATTAAAGATGAAGTTGTATTTAGTAGGACAGTTGATAATTTAGTCGAGTTATATTCGGTAATGGCAGACTCTTTATACGAGCAGAATAAGCCAATTAAGCCATTAATTGATATAAATAAACCAGCTTTCTTTGATCCTCTATTATTCGAGGCTAATCATAAAATTAATTTAATCAAATGGCTCTATGGTTATTTGGCTGGCTTTGTTGTAATTGGTTTGGATGTTTCAGAGGTAATTCCGGATGATAAGCTTCTCGATGAGAAGTTTTTTCCCGCGCTATTTACCTTATGTATTGCATTATTTGCTTTAGATAGAGAAATAGATAAAATTGATAAAACTGATGAAGTATTTAAGGTTGATTATAAAGAACTTCTGGAAGATTTGAAAGCTATGTGGGAAAGTAGCGATAATGAGGCAGGTGTAGAAGAACAGATTGCCAGTGCCATTGAACATCTTGATCTTATGGACATTAATGCAGCACTTAATGATATTTTCTATGTTGTAAGACGAAGTGATGAAGTAAAAAACGTGAGCGCTGATTCAGACAAACTTTTAAATAAATTGATAACTAAACATTAACTAAAGTACTAATTTTTTGTTACAATAGGTTCTATACTCTGTGTGTTTATGTGTTAAACCTTAGCATTTAATGTGTTAAGGTTTGAAATATATTGAGTGTCTAATTCAACCACAGTTTCTAGTTTGGTTGAAGTTGATTTTATCATGCAATATTTGTATGGTACGTTTATTTTAAATTTTAATTTGGTGTTGTTTATATGCGTGAAATTAGAACCTGGTTAAGGTTTGCTGCGGTTATTTGGGGGATGATATACGTCATATCATTATCATTTATATTGTATCCAATTGTTTCTCATGCTTTTTGGCGTAAATGGATTCATAAGCATTGGGCTAGGTATATGGTTTGGGCTGTTGGTGCCAAGCTTGAAATTAATACTACACTTGGCAAAAATTATATTCAGCCAAATACAATGTTTGCACAAAATCATATTTCATGGCTTGATACTTTGGTGATGTCGAGTGTTCACTGCGTGAACTATGTCGGTAAGGTTGAGATGCTAAAGTGGGGGTTAATCCGTAACGTAATTAAATCCGGTGGGACTGTTTTTATTAATCGTAAAAATAAGCGTGAGTTAGTTACAGCTAATAAAAAAATTGCGGCAGTACTTTCTGATGGTTGGGGAATGGGGTTGTTTCCAGAAGGGACGACCAGTGATGGAACAGCAATTCTACCATTTCATGCTTCAATTTTTGAAGCGGCAATGATTGCTAAGAGTCGTGTGGTTCCTGCGGTATTGCGTTATCGTCATGCTAAAGGCGGGCTTGCTACCGAAGTTACCTTTGCCGGTAAGGGCTGGATGGAGACTGTGATGAATACCTTACGTCTTGACGATTTGGTTATCAAAATTGATGTTCTTGAACCTGTTAATGCTACAGATTTTCCTGATCGGGAAAGCCTTTCTCAATATATGTATGCAAAAATAAGCGATTTTTACCATAGTGACTTAAAAGCTAATCAAAATTAGGGAAAAACAATGATAGACAAGAAATTAATAGCGGATGCATATAATTGGAGGCATGCTTGTAAGGAATTTGATTCAACGAAGAAAATTACTCAAGAAGATCTAGAGTTCTTATTAAATACCATTAGTTTATCGCCATCATCATTTGGCTTACAGCCATATGAAGTTTTTGTGATTTCAAATCAGGATATTTTGAAAGAGCTTCATCCCCATATGTGGGGTGCCCAAAAGCAGCTCTTTACAGCTAGCCAAATAGTAATGTTCGCTACTAAAAAAGACGTTACTATTGATGATGAGTATTTTGATCATATCTTGGTTGATGTCCAAGCTACTCCAGCTGATATGCTTGAATTTAGGCGAAGTTTGATTGATACCCATCAGCATAAAGAAATTCGAATTGATGAAGATGAGCGGTATTTGTCAGACTGGGCTGCTAAACAGGCGTATATAGCTTTGGGCAATCTGATGACTGCTGCGGCATTAATTGAAATTGACTCCTGTCCTGTAGAAGGGTTTGTTAAAGAGCCTGTGACAAATATATTAAAAAAACATGCTATTTTAGACGCCAATCTAGAGGTTGCTGTTTTTTGCTGTCTTGGTTATCGTTTGAATCCTCCTGCACGACCTAAGACTAGAAAGCCTATTAATGAACTGGTTCATTTTGTTGTTTAGATCATGTTTCTAATGCGTAAATATTTTGTGATAGTGGCTAGTGTCTGTTTTTTGACTGCCTGTTCTAATGATGGTAATAAACTTATCGGGACATGGATTAGTGAAAGTGGCGATACGGTAATGACTATTAGCTCAGGTTCTTTATGGTTGGATTATAAAATTAGCGTTACTGGTAGTGATGGTTATCTTAATAGTGCCTGTAAGACACTGGTTTTATATAGTAATAATGGATTTAATTGTTACGGATTCCCGGATCAGACCGCGCGGATAATGTATCAGTCAAATTTACAGCCAGAAAGTGATTTACTAGTGGCAACTAGTATCATCGATGGTAACTTTGTTAATTACCACAGGTTTCATTAGGTTTCATGATTACGATAGAAGAGAATTATATTGCGGTCCCCGGTGGAAAGATTTGGTCTGAAATCCATTCTGCGGAATCTTCTGAAAAGAAGCTACCCATAGTTTTTCTGCATGGTGGTCCGGGCAGTACCCATCACAAGCTTAAATGGGGCTTAAGTTCACTAGCTGATAAGCATACACTAATATTCTATGATCAATTAGGTGGGGGAAAATCCACCTTAAATGAACGGGGGAATACGTCAGATCTATGGACAATTGAGCGATTTGTTACTGAATTAGATTGCCTTATTCGTTTTTATAAGCTGGATAAGTTTGTTTTATTCGGAACCTCATGGGGTGCAAGTCTTGCTCTTGAGTATTATTTTAGTCAATCTGTTATGCAAAAACCTTGTGCTTTAGTGATTAATAGTCCACTAATTAGTACCAAAATGTGGATAGAAGATGCTAATCGTCTAAAGCAGTCAATGCCACCAGCGGTTTATGCCACCATGCTTGAATGCGAGAAGAGTGGAGATACTTCCAGTCCGAAATACCAAGAGGCAATGCAAGCATTTTATGATAAACATTTACTGCAACCATCTTTCTTAAATGAAGAGCAGCGGGTCCTAATTAAAGAAACGGCGGGCTTATTTAATGAGGAAGCCTATTTGCAGATGTGGGGACCAAGCGAATTTTATGTAACAGGTACACTAATTAGCTATGACCGCTATGAAGATTTAGCAAAAATTGACATTCCGGTTTTATTTTCCTGTGGTGAGTATGATGAAGCAACCCCCGAAAGTTTATATAAATTTCATCAGAAGCTTCCTCAGTCATATTATGAAGTTATGCAAAGGTGTAGTCATCAGGCTTATTTTGAAAAGCCAAAGGAATTCTGTCAGATGCTAAAACCTTTTTTAGAAAGGCTTTCCAGCTAATAAAGTTTATTGAGAAATTGCAATTTTCTTGATTTTATGCTATAATCCGCCACTTATTTTGCTAAAGGAATACCAAAAATGAAACGTACATTTCAACCATCAGTTACTAAACGTAAACGCACTCATGGATTTTTAGTTCGCATGAAAACTAAGGCTGGTCGTGCAATTATCAATGCACGTCGTGCTAAGGGTAGAAAAAGTTTAGCTGTTTAATCCTACTTAATACTGGTAGTGGATGAATTGCTTTACTAAAGAGCATAGGCTAAGAAAAGCGGATGAATTTTCATCCGTTTTTGCATTTCGCAAAGTCAGGGTTGGGAAGTATTTTAAATTACATTATATGCCAAATAGTTTTGAACATTCAAGGCTTGGTTTTATGGTTAGCAAAAAAGTTGCCAAACGAGCTAATCAGCGAAATTATATGAAACGATTCATTCGGGAGTTTTTCCGGACTTCTCAATCTAGCTGGGCTGGAGTTGACCTTATCGTAAGAGTTCAAAAAAAATTTACCCATGATGAATGGCTACAGGTGACTGATGAGTTAAAATCGCTTACCAAGCAGTTCATAAAACTATGCTAGCCCAACTTGCTATTTTTCTCATCCGAGCTTATCAGCTTTTACTCAGTTCATGGTTACCACCGACTTGTCGCTTTACACCTAGTTGCTCCAACTATGCAATTATTGCATTTACTAGGTATGGTATAATCAGGGGCTTTATTTTATCTTTACGTCGTATTTCTCGTTGCCATCCGTGGGGTGGTAGTGGGCATGATCCGGTGCCCTAGAGTTTTTAAGGAAGTTTATGGATACGCGTCGTTTAATACTGTTTGTTGCTTTATCTTTAGGGCTCATGCTTGCTTGGGAAAAGATTTTCCCACAAAAGCCAACCCCAGCACAAACTCAATCAGTTTCAGCTTCTGCTGATATTCCTGCTGCTACAAATAGTAGCACTAATGTTGTTTCAGATGGTTCATTTAATCTGGCAAGTGACAAGACAATAACTGTTACTACTGATTTGATGAAAGTGAATATTAGTACTATGGGTGGTGACATCCGTGAGGTCGATTTATTAAAGTATTCTGATTATGATGATACTTCAAAACCATACCAGCTATTGTTAAATCAGAAGAATAGGGTGTTTATTGCGCAGACTGGTTTGATAAGTGCTAATCAGGATCTAAAATTACCAACTCATAAATCTCTATTTAGTTCAGATAAAGATAGCTATACTCTGGCGAGTGGACAGGATAGTGTTTCTGTTACATTGAAAGCAGATGCTGGTAATGACATCATTATTTATAAAACCTATACCTTTAAACGCGATAGCTACGTAATTGATACAAGCTATCAGATTACCAATAATAGTGCAAGCGTATTAAATAACGTATCTGCTTACTGGCGTTTTCTGCGTGATGAGCAGGCTCCAAGTGGTGAAACTAAATTTGTTCACACATTTACTGGACCAGTTTACTATACTACCGATGCCAAATTTAATGCAGTGAAATTTGATAATCTGGTAAAAAATGATGTAGATTATCCACAAAATGTTAATAATGGCTGGATAGGATTTACTGAGCATTACTTTACCTCTTTATGGTTATTGAATCCATATAATCATCCTGCGGTTTGTATTAATGGGGTTGCTTGTCGTTTTAATCTGAAAACTGTTGATGACGGTAAGTTGGCTTCGGCGGGATTGATGACAGATTTACCTGCGATTCAGCCGCATACTTCGTATTCTGTGTCAGTGCCAATGTATGTTGGACCACAGGAATATAAAGCGATGGCTACGGCTGCTCCTGAACTTGAGCGAACCAAGGATTATGGTTGGGTATATATTTTTGCTACGCCATTGTTCTGGTTGTTAGTTCATATCTATGAATATGTTAAAAACTGGGGTTGGGCGATTATTCTTTTAACTGTACTGGTTAAGGTGGTGTTATTCCCACTAACTAGAGCTAGTTATAAGTCTATGGCAAAAATGAAAGCTTTAGCACCAAGAATGGAAAAGCTGAAAGCTCAATACGGTGATGATAAAGTCAAACTTCAGCAAGCTATGATGGCGATGTACCGTGAAGAAAAAGTAAATCCAGTTGGTGGTTGTTTGCCAATGTTATTACAAATTCCGGTATTTATTGGGTTATATTGGGCATTACTTGGCTCAGTTGAGTTGCGTCAGGCACATTTCCTCTGGATAAGTGACTTGAGCCGACCTGATCCATACTATATCCTGCCTGTAGTGCTTGCTGGAACAATGTTTTTGCAGACATTCTTAAATCCACCAGCAGCAGATCCGGTACAGGCGAAAATGATGCGTATTATGCCGTTGGCTTTTAGTGTTATGTTCTTCTTCTTCCCGGCAGGTTTAGTTGTTTACTGGCTAGTAAATAATGTACTGTCAATGGGGCAGCAATGGTATGTAAATACACATGTTGTAACCAAGAAGTAAGTGGTGTTTAAAAATAAAGAAAGGCTGTAGTTAACTACAGCCTTTTTATTTTTTAGATAATTATTTATCCGCTTTATTTGGAATAACTCCACATGCCATACGACTGCCACCGCCGCCTAATGCGGCTGGGCTATCAGAGTAGTTGTCTCCGCCATGGTGTATCATCAGGCTATGTCCAAGAATATCCTTGACTGTAAGCTTTGGTGCAACAACTGGGACTGCAACAGTTCCATCCTCATTTATATAAATTGCTGGTAAATCTCCCAAGTGCCCATCAGGACTATACGGTCCCAGATGATGTTTGGTTTGTTTAGGGTCAAGATGCCCGCCTGCTGCCATTCCATTTTTTGCACAAGAGGGGTTTTCATGTATATGAAAACCATGCGAGCCGGGAGTTATTTCTGGTGTTAAGTTATGTAGCTGAAAAGTAAATTGCACACCATATTTTGTATCCGTTGCAATTACGCTACCAACTGCCGTTTGTGACTCATTCGTAAGTGTCATCGGAATAGTTACTGTAGCAGCATTAGCGAATGATAGCCCCAAGGTAGTTGTTGCTAGTAAATAAATTAATTTTTTCATTGTGCTTTTTCCAAAAAATAATTACAAGATTAATTATATCATTAGATACTATGCTATTATTTAATTAAGCACCAAGATTGTCGTGTTAAAATTACCTGTTTAAATATAGATGTCGATGAGGGTGTTGATGAGTAAATGTTTTAGGTTAATATCAGTAGTGCTTCTTTCTTTCCTATTTGTTGCATGTGAGCAGAAGAAAGTAGATAAAAAAATTGAGGTTAATCCAGAAATTATGGGCATGTGGAAAAGTGATGATGGTTGTCAGTTAATTCTCGAGAAAAATGGTGATGATATTATGCTGGTTAAATTTTCAACAGCAAATGCATCAGATGTTGGCTATACTAATTTACAGTTAAAAGCTTATAAAGAAAGTATAATGACTAAATTTAAGCCAGTAGAAAATAGTATTCACCTGAATATTTCGTTTCTTGAGGGGGTGGTTATGGTTGAGCAGTATTGTAAACAGCCATTACATAAAGTAGATAATTACTAACTGATCTTATGCAGTCGCGCCAAAATTCTCAGTTCTGCTTTATCCTGTATACTGAATAATCCTCTAGTATAGCCAGACTAGGTGTTGTTTGTAAGTAATCTGTGTAAAGGTCGAAGGTATTCATTAGCAGTTTGGACTTAATGTTTATTCAGAGAGATTTTACACAAGTTACACAATTTAATGTGTAACATCTGTTATTAGTTATAAAAATAAAAACCTTTAAATTAAGAAGCAATGAGTAACCTATCATTATTTGATCACCGCATTTATCAAAATTATACAATACCAAATGAAGA
>JBDHRI010000135.1:0-4372 GCA_039807465.1 Burkholderiales bacterium
TATAAACTTATTTTATACCCATTTAGCAATCTGTTTGCAATGGCAGTTTTGATACTGGTAATGCTAATCATGCTCTGGATGGATGATATGCGGATGAGTGTTATCGTTACGCCAATTTGGATTATGGCACTATCAATCTTCTATGCCTTGCATCAGAAAGTAAGAAGAAATTAAAAAAACCTTGCGTTAAAGCAAGGTTTTTCAACAAAAAGAATTAAACAGTTAATAATTATCTTAGTAGTAGCATTCCACCCTAGCCAACACACCGCTAACGCATGTTTCCAAACGCGCCCCAAGAAAGCAGAAGTTACCAAGGTGGAGGACCCCTTTGCAGCTACATCAAAAATATTAGTTGCATGTTGTTATTTTACACTATTAAACCACTAAAAATAAAATATTGAGTCAATTCTGGCAACACAATCTCCAAATAATTCACACCCTTAAAATAAAATCAATACATATCAAACAATTACAAACACCAAACAATGATGTAAAAGTTGCATTTTTACAACAAAGATAGCATTAACTTACTCCGACAAATATTTAAATTCAAATTTTCATAACCAATATGTTATAATCACGCGCTAAGTGTCTCACAGAAATTAATAAAACTTCCTCTCTTATTAATTCGCGTTTTAAATATTAAGGATATAAACATGGCAAATACAGCACAAGCTAGAAAGCGTGCGCGTCAGGCGATTAACCGCCGCAATCATAATTTCTCACTAAGAACTGAATTTAGAACAGCTATTAAAAAAGTTCTAAAAGCAATTCAGGCTGGTAATAAAGAAACAGCAAAATCAGAATTTGTAAGTGCTCAATCAACTATTGACAAGATTGCCCGCAAAGGAATCTTTCATAAAAATAAGGCAGCACGTCATAAAAGCAAATTATCTGCAAAAATTAAAGCTATGGCTTAATAAAAAAAACCGGATTTTATTCCGGTTTTTTTTATTTCTACTATTTATCACCAAGCAAATGTCGATTACCAACATAGACTAATACACAGATAATTATATAAATAAAAGACAGCACCACTAGGCTGGCAAATGGAAAATCAGGAAATAGCGTTACCAAATAAGTTGCGAGGCTACTAAAACCAAAGCCAAAGCACATGTTTAATCCTAACGCCTGCGCACTATTTGGATAAAAATAGTTCATAATTTTTATCTGGGTTGGCGGATTAATTAATGCATTAGCCGCCCGCATAAATAAAACACCACACGTAACAGAAATTACAAGAACTTCATGATGACCATGCCAGATAAGATATGAAAATAGGATTACCACCATTCCAATAAATGTTGAATAAACACCGATCCCAATAATTTTAACAGGAGGGTAGTTTTGCTTATTTAACCGTTGCATAACCTGATTCCCAAGCATATATGCAACTGACAACCCAAGAAAGATATATGCATAATTAACGGCTAAAACATGCCAACGATTAATATATAAATAACTAGAAACGCCAATAAAACTAAAATAAGCAGCAACTCCACAGGCATATATCAATGTTAGAGCAAGAAAAACCCTATTAGTCATTAGCCTACCATAGGCTCGGATATAAACCATAGGAGCTTTAAATTTCTTGATAGGTTCTTGAATAGTTTCTGGCAATATACTGTATGCCCAAATAACAATTACTAACGCCATTAGTGCGGTAAAAAGAAAAGTACTCCGCCAGCCAAACCATTCGGCAAGATGAGCACCAATTACAGGCGAGATTGCAGGAGATAGAATAAGCCCAGTCAAAAGCATGCCATTTGCCCGGATCTGCTCCTGTTCATTCATTGAGTCTTTCAGAATAAGACGAGGAACAATTAATATTACAGCAGCACCAATTGCCTGTATTGAACGAAGTAATATCATTAGCCATAAATTATTGATAATCGACATTAAAAAGGCTGCCACTCCAAAGATTGTCACCCCGGCAATTAAAACCCGACGCCGTCCAAAACGATTGCTTATTTCACCAGTAAAGAGCACAAAAAATGCAATACTCATACTGAAGCTAGAAATAGTCAGATTAACATTACTGGGAACGGTATTAAAATCTTTTACCATTTGAGGTAGTGAGGGTACGTATATATCTGTAGCTGAGACCCCTACAAAGAATAGAATTGTCATTAGGATAATGACTTGACGCTTTTTTTTCTTATCTAGCATGATTTTAGTTTAAAATAGTTAAAATTTCATTCCCAAATCGACGTAATTTGGTTGTGCCTATTCCATAAATATCTTTTAATTGAATCTCATCCTGGGGCTTCTGCTCTATAATTTCTCTTAGTGTCCGATCCGATAAAATTGCATGATGTGATACCTTATGGCGAACCGCCATCTGATGTCGCCAGCTAATCAGATTATGATATAGTCGCTCTTCTTGCTCGGTGCGTAGCCAAGTTAGCTGCTTAAATTCAGGAGCTACTTTCGAAGAACTGGCTTTTACCCAGACCTGCTCCAAACCACGCATCACAGGGATTGATTTAGCATTTATTTTCAAGGCTCCAGTATTAAAATCAATATCCAACAACCCTTGACTGTAAAGCTGCCGGACAACCCGACGTAATTCCTTCTCGGTATATTCACAAGCTATTCCAAAAGTTGATAACTTATGATGCTCCCAAACCTGGACAGTAGCAGTAGCCCGCCCGCGTAATACATCAATCACCTGAGTTACTCCAAACCGCTGCTGCATACGATAAATAGCTGACATAATTTTTTGGGCAATAATTGAAGCATCCACAAGATTGGGGGCTTTGAGGCATAAATCACAATTGCCACAAGGATCTGATTTCTCACCAAGGGCATCCAAAAGTACCTGTCGCCGACAAACTAGACTATCGCAATAAGCAATCATTCGTTTTAATTTATCAAGCTCATATCTTTTTTTTAAGTCTCCAACTTCGCTATTAAGTACCATCTGCGATAATTCATAGATTTCTTTAAACCCATAATTAACTATACTAATAGCAGGCATCGCATCACGACCTGCCCGACCTGATTCCTGATAAAAATGGTCAATACTCCGAGGCATATCAAAATGATAAACGTAACGGACATCCGGCTTATCTATTCCAAGCCCAAATGCAACCGTAGCAACCATTACCGATGCAGAGCTTTGCAAAAACTCAGTCTGGTTTTTATTTCGAATATCATTTGCCAGTCCAGCATGATAGTTAATTGCATTTATACCATTCAAATTTAAAAATTCAGTTAATTCATCAACCCTTTTTCTTGAATTGCAATAAACTATTCCACATCCACTCTTATTTCTACCAATAAAGCTTAGTAGCTGCCCCTTGCCGCCATTTTTTTCAAGAGTTGAGTAATAAATATTTGAACGATTGAACGAGGTTGCAAAAACTGGGGCATCTTTTAAACCAAGATAATGAATAATATCAATTCTGGTATAGTAATCTGCCGTAGCGGTAAGCGCCAGACGAGGAACATTTGGAAAGTGCTGTTTTAGAATCGATAGTCGCTGATATTCAGGTCTAAAATCATGTCCCCAATGAGAAACACAATGTGCCTCATCAATTGCAAATAACGAAATTTTAAGGGTCATTAGAAAATTAATAAACCACTCGTTACAAAGCTTTTCAGGGGTAATATAAACCAACTTAACTAACCCTGCCTTAATTTTCCTTATACTTTCGTAATTTTTCTCTTCATCAAGAGCAGATGAAAAATAAATTGCAGACACACCCAATTCGTCAAGAGTAGCAACCTGATCCTGCATGAGTGCAATTAATGGTGAAACAACAATAGTAATACCCGGCATAAGTAATGCTGGTATCTGGTAACAAAGTGATTTGCCACCACCAGTTGGCATCAGTACCAGTCCACTACCACCATTAAGTACATGGCTAATGATTTTTTCCTGTTCACCGACAAATGCTGGGTAACCATAGATCTGATTAAGTACAGTTACCGGAGAGTTATCAGGAGAAATCATAAATATACAATCAGATCTAAGCTAAATTATTACAATCATTATTAATATACGCAACTCAATCAAAGCAGATTGACTCCAGATACAGGCGCTGAATCATAATCTGCTTGGCTAAATTGGCAAAATAAATCCAACCCTATTTTTTCAAGTGATAAGGAAGATAAACAGGTTCCCAGATATAATCATCAATTATTTGTTCAATTTCAACGCGATTCAAGTCAGAACCATAGCCAGTTAGCCCTTCACGAATAGCTTCTTCAGCAACAGCAATCGCTATATCTCGTGAAACATTTCTAACTTCGCTTAAAGGTGGTAGCAAATTGCCGTTTTTATCATGATTAACGGGAGAAATTGCTGCCAGTGCTTTGGCTGCAATCAGGAACATCCGATCCGTTACACGAGTAGCACCAATAGCTA
>JBDHRI010000136.1:0-4228 GCA_039807465.1 Burkholderiales bacterium
AATAGACCTCTTTCCTAACCTGCTTCTTTAATTCTTATACGTTGTCATAAAGACTTCTGCGATACTCATGTACTACGTGTACACTCCGTTTCTCAAACTCTTTATTCCTAGCCTAAGAACAAAATAATGGGTTATGAAAGAGGTCTAATATGAATCCTAGTATCGGAATTATAAAAAAGCCCACTTTATTAGTGGGCTTTTGAGATTGCTAGTTAGTTATGCAAAATTTTTGCTAGCAAATTCCCAGTTAACCAGTTTCCAAAACGCATCCATATAATTTGGACGGCTATTACGATAATCGATGTAATAAGCATGTTCCCAAACATCACAGGTTAATAGTGGTTTATTTGCTGTGGTTAATGGAGTTGCTGCATTTGAAGTTGATACCAGTTCAAGCTCTCCAGCAGGAGTTTTAACCAACCAGCCCCAGCCAGAACCAAATGTACCAACACAAGTTTGAGCAAAAGCTTTTTTAAACTCATCAAAAGAACCCCATTTTTTGATAATAGCATCTTTTAAGGCTCCGGTTGGTTCACCACCACCATTTGGTGATAGAGAATTCCAGTAGAATGTATGATTCCAGATTTGAGCTGCATTATTAAAAATGCCACCAGATGATTTTTTTACAATCTCTTCTAGACTAGCATTCTCAAATTCTGTACCTTTTATCAGGTTGTTTAAATTTGTAACATATGTCTGATGGTGCTTACCATAGTGAAATTCAATAGTTTCTTTTGAAATATGTGGTGCAAGGGCATCATGTGCATAAGGCAATTGAGGTAGTGTATGTTCCATATTTTATCCTTTAATAGAGTACAAATTAACGGTCAATAGTTTACCATGTAACCGGGTTTTTACCAAAAAATTATTTTTTATTGTTAAATATAATATTTTTTCTGTCTATCTTGGATACAATACTGGGGATATATCCGGTGTGAACTCCGGATTATGTATGTTGTTGAAGCTTATTACACAGGATAAAACCATTATGCCAAAAGCAATTTATGCTGGTAGTTTTGATCCGATTACCAATGGTCATTTATGGGTGATTGATCGTGCTGCCGCAATTTTTGATCAATTAATTGTTGCAGTTGGCGATAACCCGGATAAAAAATATTCTTTTTCCCTTGAAGAACGGTTGGGATTATTAAAGGATACATTGTATCAATATAAAAATATTGAAATAGGTCACTTTAATGGCGAGTTTCTGGTAAATTATGCCCAAAGTGCAGGAGCCAGTTTTATTGTGCGTGGTATTCGGAATACTCAGGATTATGAATATGAAAAAACCATGCGCTATATTAATTCAGACCTTTGTTCTGCAATCGATACTATTTTTCTGATGCCACCACGAAATTATGCTGAGGTTTCATCAAGTTTGGTAAAAGGTTTGGTAGGTACAGCTGGCTGGGAAAAAATTGTTAAACGCTATGTGCCGGAAACGGTACTGGATGCTTTGAAAATCAAGAATGGTAGTTAAAAGATGATTAATGACAGTTTATTGAAGTTAAATGTACAATTATTAAGAGAGGTATTGGAGTTTAAAGTTCCAACGGATGCTTTACTCTCAAAGTTTTTTCGCGAAAATCGTAAATTGCAGTTTGCCGATCGGGGTATTATTGCTGAGACAGTTTATACCATTTTAAGAAACTATTATAAATTAAGCGCTGTGATAGAGGTGAAAAATACTTTTACACTGGTCGGTTATGTTTGGTTGCACTATTTAAAAATTCCTGCTACTGAACTATCTAAGTTAAAGTCGATTAAGCTTGCTACAATTGAAGCTTTGCCTTGTGCTGGGGAAGATATTATTGAATTTCCAGAGTGGATTAAAAATAGACTTAGTAAAAATCTTTCGGAAACAGAAATAAAAAATTTGTCGAAAGCAATGGAACAACAAGCTCCGCTAACATTAAGAGTAAACACGCTCAAAATGTCAGTGACTGAAGTGCATAAGGTTTTAAATGCAGAGGGAATCAAATCTGAATTAACTAAATTTTCTCCATTCGGAATTACTTTAGAAAATAAAGCTGACCTTATGCGCAATAAACTGTTCCTTGATGGTGCAATTGAGGTTCAGGACGAGGCAAGTCAGCTTGCTGGAATTTTACTTGAGCCTAAACGTAGTGAAATGGTAGTTGACTTTTGTGCTGGAAGTGGTGGTAAAACCCTCATTTTTGGTATGCTTATGAAAAATACCGGGCGAATTTATGCTTTTGATATTAATGAGCGTCGCTTGGGTAATTTAACTCCACGTCTTGCTCGTTCCGGTTTATCTAATGTCTATCCACAGCTCATCGAGAGTGAGAGTGATAGCAAGATAAAGCGCCTTCATGGCAAAATTGATAAAGTATTTGTTGATGCACCATGTCTTGGTTTGGGTACATTGCGTCGTAATCCGGATTTAAAATTTCGCTATAATGAAGAGAGCCTTTTACAGATTAATGAGCAGCAGCTTTCAATACTTAGCGCAGCAAGTAAGCTAGTCAAATCTGGAGGTAAAATTGTTTATGCAACATGCAGCATTCTTCGCGAAGAAAATCAGGATATTGTTGAAAAATTTCTAGCTAGTGAAAGTGATTTCAGACTGGTTGATATTGGTCAAGCTCCGGTAATGGAAAAACTAAAACTAGCTGATAGTCGTTTTTTGACACTTAGCCCGGCAATCCATGGTACAGATGGTTTCTTTGCTGCGGTTATGGAAAAAATAACTTAGTTAGGTAAGATTTTTTAGTGCTAGTATTATTAATAAAGTTTTTTTGAATTATAATATTTATCTGGCACTAACAAATAATTTACTAGTAATTAATTTCACCCGTAACTACCGTAATATGCAATAAAAACGGAGAGCGAAATGCTTTTTTATTCTAAGTAGTAAATGCGGTATTTTGCAATGATGTTATTACTTCTATCCATATTAATCACATTATATTTCATTTTTGGGGTTTGGCATGTCAACTCTTGCTGTTCAAAGCTTTTTTGGTTTTTTTTTCTTACTCGGTATTGCATTTATCTGTTCAGAAAATAAAAAGGCAATTAACTGGAAACTTATTTTAACTGCTTTTATTGCGCAAAATTGTCTTTTCCTTATAATTCACTATGTACCAATTGTAAATAGCGGGTTACATGTTTTATCTAGCGGGCTACTAAAGTTCATGGATTATGCCAACAAGGGTGCTGGCTTTGTTTTTGGTGGGCTAGCTGATACATCCAAAGTTGGCTTTGTATTTGCTTTTGTTGTAGTGCCTACGATTATATTTTTTGGTAGCGTAATTTCGATTCTTTACTTCTTTGGAATTATGCAGTGGATAATTGAGAAACTTGCATTTTTATTACGTAAAACAATCAAACTATCTGGAGTTGAAAGTCTTGTAGTCATAGCCGATATTTTTCTTGGACAATCTGAAGGTCCAATGGTTATCGGACCTTATGTGCAAAATATGACTCGCTCGGAACTTGCTTGTGCGTTTGTTGCTGGGTTGGCGAATTTATCTGGTTCAACTTTAGGTATGTATTTAAGCTTTTTGGCGGCAGGGGATCATACCGAGGAATTAATGGTTGCCAATTCACTTCTAACGGCGACATTTATGAATGCAACTTCGGCTATTGTTTTTGCTAAAATGATTTTTCCTGAAACCAATTATGAAGCAATTATGGATGCCAAACATTTGAAGGTAACTGGTAGTAGGCATGATTCACTCGTTGATGCTATCATGCATGGTGCATTTACTGGAGTGAAAATTGGTGTTGCCATCTGTGCTGCTTTGATGGCAGTAATACCTTTGATCCATGCGATAGATGGATTTTTATTTTGGATTGGTAGTCTGATTCATATTAATGATTATATTATTACCTCTTCTAATAAAAGTTTTGATGGTCTATCTCTCGAGTATATTTTTGGTTTGATTTTCCGTTTTTTTGCTTTTTTTATGGGTATTAGTTGGAATGAAACCTTACAAGTGGGGAGCCTATTAGGGCAAAAGGTTGCAATTAATGAATTTGTTGCCTTTATGAGTCTCGGACAGATGAAGGCAGCGCATGTACTTTCAGCTAATTCTGTATTTATTTCAACTTTTGCTTTAGCTAGCTTTTCAAATTTCTCCTCAATTGGGATTTCAATGGGCGCATTTTCTGCCTTGGCACCAGGCAGGCAGTCTGATCTGGCTGCAATGGGCTTCAAGGCACTTTTTGCTGCAATTCTTGCTGGATTCATGACCGCAACGGTTGC
>JBDHRI010000137.1:0-4226 GCA_039807465.1 Burkholderiales bacterium
ACCAAAGTTCCACCAGTATATGTCCCACGATCTGCTGGATATATCGGATAATCTCCACTTGGGGTAGGCGTTGGGGTTGGTGTAGGCGTAGGAACCGGAGTAGGTGTAGGTGTAGGCGTTGGCGTCGGAGTTGGAGTTGGAGTTGCACCATTAACTGTAAATGAATCTTGAGCTAGAGTAGCATTAAAATTGTTACCATTTAAATTTAAGCCACCAGTAAATGATATTGTCTGTTTCCCTTTAATGACAGCATTACCGCTATCAGCACTAAATGTACCAATTTGCTGATTACCATTACCAGAAGCAAATACCAGCTTATAAGCTGAACCATTTACCCACCAATTATTAAGAGTTCCAACATTAACTTTACCCCCTTTACTATCTTGTGCAGTAAAGCTTATAGTATTCACAGCCAAATCGAGATCTGAATTACAAGTATTAGTAATATCAATACTACCGCCCAAATACCACGTTGAGCCGCCAGAGAAATTTATTTTTCCAGTCAAACAGTCATTTGCTGCAAACAAACTTTTCACTGCTGTAGCACTTATCGGTGTACCAGTCAAATTTTGACCGCCACCAGTTGTTCCACCATTACAACCTGCTAAGGCTACACTTCCGGCTATAACTAAAGCCGAACTTACTTTTTTCATCTGTTTCATTTTCATGCTGTTTTCCCTCTAGAACAGTTACTGATTCATCTTAATTATTGCATGATTCTACCAAACTGCTATATAAGATTGAAATAGACATTTTTGTATAACATTTATTCATTTTTGCATGGATTATATGCTCATACCTAGAATACCACTAATATTAACCCACAAATTAATCAAGGTTCCTGATAAAATAGCATGATATTAATTTCAACTAACTAGGACATGATCATGCTAAATCCAGTGTATCAGTTTTTACAAAATAAACTCCACTCCCCCCTTGATATTCCTACACCGCAAATTGCCGATTTACCGATGGGAAAAATGCAGTTTTCTACATATGGGGAAGGGATCCCGCTATTATTTCTTCATGGTGGCGTTGGGGGTTATGATCAGTCAATTTTGTTATTCAAACGTTACATACCACAAGGCTATAAGATGATCTGCCCTTCACGTCCCGGATATTTGGGGACTCCACTAGAAACAGGCCAATCAAAAGAAGCACAAGCTGATGCATTAGCAGCATTACTGGATTATCTGCAAATTAGCTCAATTATCATCACCGGAATTTCAGCAGGTGGATTATCACTATATACATTTGCCAGCCGCCATCCAGAACGAGTCAAGGCGATTATTGCTATTGATGCCATTGCTGGAGAATATCTAATACCCGAACAAACTGGCAAAATTGCCCAAAATATGTTTCTTACCGACTTTAGTTTATGGTTTACCAAAGAAAGCTTGGTTTATTTCCCCGAAACAGTAATAAAAAATCTTATTCGAGCAGAAGGATATCTAGATCAACAAAAAATTGACCAGCGAGTAAAAGAGATTGTCGAATCACAAGAACAGCTTGAAGTAATTGCTGAACTGATCTATAGTATGTCTGATTATGCACCACGTCAACTTGGCACAATCAATGACATGAAAGAAGGAGCCAATGCGAAGTGGGATAACTTCGCAAAAATCGAATGCCCTGCCCTAATTATTCATGGAACACACGATGCCGATGTAAAGTTTTATCATGGGGTATTTGCCTACGAACAACTGAAAAGCAAGAAAAAATCAAAAATCTGGCTTGAATACGGTACTCATTACTGTTTTTTCTTTGCGAAAGAAGCTACTAGTGCGCAGGAAAAATTTCGCGAGTTTATTATTGAACATTCTTGAAAGAAGAAATAATTGATGCACCGCAAACAAGGAATTTCGGTAAAATTGCGGCAGTTAAACAAATGGTAGGAACTTATGAACCAGCAACAAATTCTTGAACAACTTAAAACCTTAGCAACAGAAACAATTAATCAAAGCTCAATCAATATCGATATTTTACCAACCATAGAAAAATTAAAAATCATTAATGAAGAAGATCATAAAGTAGCCGAAGCAATCGGGCAGGAATTACCAGTAATTGCCAAAGCAGTGGATGCAATAACCCTGTCGATGAAACAGGGAGGGCGCCTGATTTATATGGGGGCTGGAACTAGTGGTAGATTAGGTATCCTTGATGCTGTCGAATGTCCACCTACCTATGGAGTTGACTATAATACTGTTGTAGGACTGATAGCTGGTGGAAAAGAGGCTTTTATTAAAGCACAGGAGGGAATAGAGGATCAGGAAAGCGCCGGATTTGCAGACCTGAAAGAAATTACACTAACCGAAAAAGATATTGTTTGTGGAATTGCCGCATCCGGTAGGACTCCGTATGTTATCGGTGGTTTGAAATATGCCAATAGTATCGGCTGCACAACCATTGCAATTGCCTGTAACAAAAATAGTGTAATCAGTAACTATGCGGATATAAAAATAGAAATCAGCCCGGGACCAGAAGTAATTAGCGGCTCAACAAGGATGAAAGCCGGAACCGCACAGAAACTTATCCTCAATATGTTAAGTACTACTGCCATGATTAACCTAGGTAAAGTTTATAAAAATTTAATGGTGGACGTTAAAACATCTAATGAGAAGCTACAAGCACGTGCCAAGAAAATCATCATGGAAGCAACAGAGGTTGACTTTAGCACGGCTTCAGAATACCTTGAACTAGCTCACAACCATGTAAAATCAGCAATTGTCATGATCATTAACAACTGTAATTATGAAGAAGCCCAGAAAAAACTGGATAAGGCACACGGAGTAATCCGTAAAATAAATTAAATCATGATTTCCTCTCAGGCATTGTTAATACAATGCCTTATATCTAATCCCAAGCATATTGCACCTATTAAACAAAATCTACCATTTTGATATGTGAACATCACAATTTCTCCGCTAACAAATTGATATAAATAGATTTATCCATCTATACTCACATAAAAATTTCCTACTTAATTTTTTCATCATTATGAAGCTTGTTGCAAAATTTTGCATTAAAGAAAAATTTTCACTAGGAATACCTGTCCTATCATCAAAAATGGTTTAAAAATTACAGTTGATATACTATAATAGTACAAGATGAGTTTATTTTATTAATAACAAATTATTTATGGTGCAATTATGTCAAACAAGTACAGAAAACTATTTTGCAACTTAGTATTACTTATCACTTTGGTTTACACCTTAATAAGTTGCTCCGATAAAGATAACGATTCACAACAAATAGCTGATAGTAAAAATACAGCAGTATCCGCTAAAGCCAAGATCAGTTTCAATGAAATTGTCTATAATCAAGTATATCATCAATTTGTAGCAGCTGGCGGCAATCATGGAAAAGCGTTTCTGATCACCTCACCTGATGGATTAGCTTGGAAAAAACACGAAATTAATCAGATTGGAATAATCACCTCTTTAATTGTAAGTGATAATGGCAGACTTTATTATGACTTAGAGATACCAGGAACTACAGACAGTGCCGTCTATCGTATTAATAACCCAAACTATGCAAACACCAACTGGAAAACAACTTTGTTAGAAAACTACAAGTCATACGAACGCGTTGTTAAATCAATAAAAAATTACCAAGCTATTTACGAATTAAGAACTATTGACAATAAAATTTTTCGAGTTTATCGAATTCTTATTAATCCGAATAGCACTGTTACTCCAGAACTAATCTATACCGGAAAAGATATTACTGACATAGAGTGTAATGAGGATGATTCATCAGTTTTATTGCTATTCAAAAATAAAGAAATCATGGCTAGTAAAAGTCCAAGCATACCAAACAGTTTTATCCCAGCTAACCCAATTAAAATTGAATCAGGTATAATGTCAGAAACAATTGCCAGTGGGATTCATCTGGTTTCAAAAATCAGGCTAAAAAACAAGGAAAGTAATATTGTTGAAATATATTATGCATTTAACAATAAGACAAATACTTGGAAAGAAATAAAAAGACTTCCTATTAGTACGCTAACTAAAGATGAATTTGCTGCAGATATCAATCTTAATTATGAAAGTGATACTTATGTAGATGTTGATCGAGCTACTAATAATAATATTCCACAATTAGTTACTGGTTCCATCACCAGCAATGGAAAATTTGTAATAGAAAGCTATCCTGATAATTTACCGCCAATTGCACAAAGGACCTGTGCCGCAGGAGCAATTATTAATGGTGAAAATGTTATAGTT
>JBDHRI010000138.1:0-4216 GCA_039807465.1 Burkholderiales bacterium
GAAATGATTTCGATGCTTATTGTTGGTGAATTTCTTGGCTTTTCTGATAATAAGAAAATCTGGTTATACTTTAAATCACACTATCTGGATTACTTTCCTGACCTTGATTATGTGCGCTATAAGATCTTTAATAAGCAGTTAACTGAGTCATTCAGCATCAATACCACCAAAGCGAGAAGCTTTCATGACTTGTTAGGTAGAATCAATCGTAAGATACTTTCCTATACAACTGCGTTATTTTTTAATTACCAAATTGTTAAAGATCAGTTTACTCAGCTTGAGTTACTTATTCAAGCATAAAAAAGTGAGGACTCAGGTAATGAAGTATTTTTGGCATCTTTCATTAATACGTAGATTGACTGTTATTATATTATTATTTTTGTTAACTGATAAAGTTTATTCTCCGCAGTATAATTTGTATCTTTTACCCTTTCTTGTTTTATTGGATTTTCAGATTAAACTTCGCTGGTTTTATCTCTTAGAAATTCCAAATTTTATTCAAGTCTTTTTTCTTTTTGCAATAAAGCAGCAACCAATCCTTCTGCAAGGGATTATTTTTATTAAATACTTTGCATTAATTGCTATACTTATCTCTGTTTTAAGGAATCAAGTGAAGCTCACCTCAAAACATTATTCATAATATTGTTTTTGTAAACGGTGTTATAATAACCTGTTAAAATTTTAAGTGAGATAGATAATCATGCAACAAATAGCTTTACCACAAGAGTGGCTAAATTGGATTAAAGAAAATATTTCCCGTGGCTGTGATGTAAATATGCTAACTAATATCATGGTTGGCAAAGGTTATGCACCTTCTCTGGCGCTTCAAGCGATTACCATGATTAAAGAAGGTAAAGATGTTACTTCGGTATCGAATAATATTGCTGGAGCGATGATGGGTGGTGAGCGGGTAGATTATACCTATGAGACACCACGAGTGCCATTAAATACCAATTATATCGATACTTCTGATAAGCGTGTCTATATTGGCATGAAGATGGAAAAACCGACTATCATGACTTTTGATAATCTGATGTCCCCAGAAGAATGTGATGAGTTAGTTAAGCGTTCATCAGGTAGAATGCAGCAATCTAGAGTGGTTGATGATGCTACTGGTAAAGAATCATTACATAAAGATCGTACTAGCGAAGGCACTTTTTTCAAGTTTATGGAAGATGATTTTATAGCCATGCTGGATCGTCGGATTGCTGAAGTAATGCATTGGCCAGCTGAAAATGGTGAAGGTATTCAGATCCTTCATTATCGTCCAGGTGGCGAGTATAAGGCGCATTTTGACTATTTTCCGTACGATGTGGCAGGAAGTCAGCGTCATTTGGCAACTGGTGGTCAGCGAGTTTCAACTTTAGTCATGTATCTCAATGATGTGGAGCAAGGTGGAGAAACTACCTTTCCTGATATTGGTGTGTCAGTGGTGCCCAAAAAAGGTTCAGCAGTTTATTTCGAGTATTGCAATAGCAAAGGGCAGGTTGACAAACTAACCCTTCATGCGGGTAATCCAGTTGTCAAAGGTGAGAAGTGGATTTGTACCAAATGGATGCGTCAGAATAAATATAACTAACCAATCTAACTGATTGCGTACATTAACCCACCAGTAATAATGATGGCTGGATTTTGGTGTACGCAATTAGCTTCAACATAGGCTATTTAGCTTAGCTCCACAACTTTTTTCACAAGCTTATTAATTCCCGTGTATGCTTCAAGTATGTTAGTTGCAAGCATGTACGCTGGTGTAGTTATTATCTTGTGCGCTTCATCAACGCAAATTTCATCTACTTTACGGGTATGATGGATGGCACCACGGCTAGTTAATAATTCTGCCGTATCCTTATCTGTACCGATGGTTAAATTTATCGGGAAAGAATATATTGCTGGTATCATCGCTGGAGCAATACAAATAAAACCAATAGGCTTTTTGTTTTCAGTAAATTTGCGGCAAATATTTGCGACAATTGGATTAACACTATAATCTTGCCCTTTAGTTGCCAAATCAAACAGATTATATGCAGTACCATTTCCACCAGGAATGATCAACGCATCATATTCATCAATATTTATGGTTTCTAGATTTGCTACATCTCCTCGGGCAATTCTTGCGGATTCTATCAGCATATTTCTTGATTCTGAAGTTGTTTCATTGTTTAGATGATTAGTAACATGGTCTTGCTCTTTATCAAGGCTAAAACATTTATATTCAGCATTGCATTCGGCAATTGATAGTAAAGTTAATACAGACTCATGTATTTCTGAGCCATCCATTCGTCCACAACCTGCAAGTATTACAGCAACTTTTTTCATGGCTAATCCTTTTGGTTAATATGTTATAACAAACCCAATTTAGATTGAGTATATAATAAAAGGTACTGTATGATAGCAGTACCTTTAAATTTATTCAATTATTCTGAACAAATTTATTACATCATGTGTTGACCACCATTGATTGCTAGTTCAGCACCAGTCATGAAGCCAGCTAGGTCTGATGCAAGGTAATCTACAAGAGCTGCAATTTCCTCTGGTTTACCAAGACGGTTTACTGGAATCCCAGCGATAATTTTGTTGCGTACTTCTTCAGGAACTGCCATAACCATTTCAGTAGCGATGTATCCCGGTGCAATTGTGTTAACAGTTACACCTTTTTTCGCAACTTCCTGAGCAATAGCCATTGTAAAGCCATGCACACCAGCTTTAGCCGCAGAGTAATTAGCTTGACCAAATTGACCTTTTTGACCATTAATTGAAGAAATATTAATTACACGTCCAAAACCTTTTTCAACCATATCGTCAAGAACCTGTTTTGTTGTATTGAATACGCTATCCAAATTAGTTCTTAAAACTGCATTCCAATGATCCGGCGTCATTTTCTTAAATGTTGCATCTCTCGTTATACCCGCATTATTAACTAGTACATCGATATTACCTACTTCAGCTTTAATTTTGCTAAAACATTCTACTGTAGAATTCCAGTCTGAAACATCACATTTGTATGCTTTGAAGTTATAACCCGCCGCTTTAGTTTTTTCTAACCAAGCTTTAGCTTTTTCTTCGTTAGTATAAGTTGTAACAACAGTATGCCCGCTTTTTGCCAAAGCTTCACACATAGCCGTACCCAAACCACCCATTCCACCTGTTACTAATGCAATTTTCGCCATTCCGGGCTCCTTTAAGATAAAATATTGGAAAATTTTTAACTTGGACGATATGATTACAATCCTTTTGCATAGATTGCTACAAAGTTTTTTATTGCCACCGTTAAATTCGCTGATTATTATACTACTTGGAGCCTTTTTTTTCAAGCCACAAAAGCGAATTGGTAAGATTATAATAATTTTCGGCTGCCTCTCATTATATATTCAATCTACTCCGTATTTTGCTTATCAGCTAAACCGGATAATTGCGCCTGCTACCATCAAGCCATCTTCGCTTAAGCACGTACAGGCTATAGTGCTACTTGGTGGTGGAGTAAATAATAATGCAAATGAGTATAGCGTAAATGCGATTTCGAGCCCAGATACTTTTGTTAGAATCCGATATGCAGCTTATTTAGCTAAGAAAAATCCAGATCTACCAATTTTTGTTTCGGGTGGTGCAATTGATACAAAAGATTCTGAAGCTAGTTTAATGAAAAGGGCACTGGTAGATGAATTTGATGTTGAGAATCAGATTTATTTGGAGCCTGACTCCAAAACTACCAGCGAAAATGCTAGGTATACATCTAGATTACTTCAACAGTATGGCATCTCGAGGGTAGTGCTTGTTACTTCTGCTAGTCATATGCAACGCGCCAAAGCATTATTTGAGAAAAGTGGAATTAATGTAATAGCTGCACCAACCGGGTTTTATTCTTTAGGCTACTCTAGTCTGCCTGTCTTATGGTTTATTCCTTCTGCTTTGGCGTTATCAACCACTTCAGCTGTTCTTCATGAAATATATGGGTATATATATGATATAGTATTATAGTATATCTGGCTAGATGCCACATTTTCTACTATCTTAACTTGTGGGTGTTTCCTCTTACTAGCTCTGTGTTTGTTCTTTTTTTAAATAAATTTAATCGTTGTTATCTCACTGATTAGTTAGAAGAAAACAAGATTTTACTCATCCATAGTGCTTTATTTGCTGAGAATAACGGCTAAAAAGATTTGACATTATAGTTGGTGCTATGTGATAATACTGATCTCGCGAATAAAGACGCGGGATA
>JBDHRI010000139.1:0-4160 GCA_039807465.1 Burkholderiales bacterium
AAAGTTATACATTGACATTGTTTATAAATTTAAGTTAAAATAACGGGCTTATTTTAAGTATATTACATTTAAAGGATTTAATAATGGTTGTTATCCGTTTAGCACGTGGTGGAAGCCATAATCGTCCATACTTCAGTATCGTGGCAACTGATTCACGTTCACGTCGTGATGGTCGTTTTATTGAGAAATTGGGCTTTTATAACCCGGTTCCTGCTGAAGGTGTTGAGGCTGTGCGTATCAATTCTGAGCGCGTTGGTTACTGGACTTCTGTTGGTGCTCAAGTTTCACCTGCTGTAAAAAAATTATTGAAAAATAATAAATAATTTATGACAATAGCCACTAATCTAGTGCCAATGGGATATATAACGGGTCCATTTGGTGTAAAAGGTTGGGTTAAGGTTAAAGTCAGTACTGAATATTCAGACTCGCTTGATGAATATCCAGAGCTTTTTCTGGGTAATGATAGCAACTGGAAGTCAGTAAAAATTGAATCAAGTTTTGCTCGTGATGGTATCTTTCACGCAAAATTTGTTGGAATTGACGATCGGGATGCCGCGTTTTCTTTAAGAGGGAAAACTGTAGCAGTACCGCGAGAGCAATTTCCGGAAGCTGAAGAAGATGAGTATTATTGGGTCGATCTAATCGGGTTGTCGGTAATTAATCTTGAAGGTGAGAGCCTTGGGACAGTTACTGATCTGATGGAAACTGGTGCCAATGATGTATTGGTAGTGAAAGATGATAAAATTGAACGGTTAATTCCGTTTGTTGCCCGTCATGTTACCAACGTTGATCTTCAGCAGAAACAGATTACAGTTGACTGGGGACTTGATTATTGATTTTTAGTGTCATTACCATTTTCCCTGAAATGTTTGATGTGTTGCGCCTCTATGGTATAGTTGGGCGGGCACAAAATAATAATCTGTTTAAATTAGATGCAATAAATCCACGCGATTACACGACTGATAATTATCATCGTATTGATGATAAAAGCTTTGGTGGTGGTCCGGGAATGGTTATGATGATAGAGCCGCTTGAAAAAGCTCTAGACAGTGCAAAATCATCGCACGCCAATCAGGGTGTAAATCATTCTAAGGTAGTTTATTTGTCGCCTCAGGGGCAAAAAATTACCCAACCCTTAGTTAATCAACTTGCTTTAGAGCCGGGGTTAATTATGGTGTGTGGACGCTACGAAGGTGTAGATGAACGTTTTATTGAACGAAATGTTGATCTGGAACTATCAGTAGGTGATTTTGTGGTCTCAGGTGGCGAGTTGCCAGCTCAGTTGCTAATTGATGCAATTGCACGGCAAATCCCCGGAGCATTAAATACCAGTGAATCAGTATTAAATGATTCATTTATGGATGGACTTCTGGATTATCCCCATTATACCCAGCCACGGGATTATGATGGTGATTTAGTGCCAGAGGTATTATTATCAGGTAACCATAGTCTGATAAAAAAGTGGCGGTTGCAGCAAAGCTTATGGCGAACTTATCAAAGACGTCCTGATTTGCTTGAAAACCGTGAATTTACAAAAGAAGAATCTCGGCTACTTCAGGAAATCCTTGAAAAAAGTAAGTAGGAACAAGATTTATAAGGAAAAAAAATGAATATTATCCAAATTCTTGAACAAGAAGAAATTGCTCGTTTAAATAAAACTATCCCATCTTTCGCACCTGGTGATACAGTTGTCGTACAAGTTAAAGTAAAAGAGGGTACTCGTGAGCGTTTACAGGCATATGAAGGTGTAGTAATTGCTAAACGTAATCGTGGTTTGAATTCAGCTTTCACTGTGCGTAAAATTTCTGCGGGTGAAGGGGTTGAAAGAACATTCCAGACATATTCTCCATTAGTTGAATCAATCGAAGTTAAACGCCGTGGTGATGTACGTCGTGCTAAACTTTATTATCTACGTGAGCGTTCTGGTAAATCAGCACGTATTAAAGAAAAACTTACTCGTAAAGAGACTGTGCAAGCAGCACAATAATAAGTTCTATCTTAATAAAAAAGGCACTTTATCAGTGCCTTTTTTATTTTGCTTGTGAGCTGTTGCTATTAGCTGTCTGAGCTTTACATTTATAAAGTTTATCATTCCTATAATAACATTTCAAATGACTACCGTCATCAGTATAGAATGAAACTTTTTGTAGATTTGCAACTGTTGGGTCAGTATCATCTTCTTCTATCAAATCACTGCCTCGTAAGTCGCCTGCGTTATGACCACTAGTAATCTGCTTATCTGTTCTTACTTTGACATTTTTACAGTTTTGACTAATGATTGACGAAGTTGTGCCATCAGTTAATTTTACGCCTTTACAGGTAAATTTCTGCTGGGATAAATCTACCTTGGTCATGGCAAATGTAGAACTAATTCCCATCATTGTTAGAATCATTAATATCTTACGCATTTGAATTTCCTTTAGTATAGATAGCTGACAAATATTTGTGTAACATAGGTACTACCCGCAGTATTATAGGTAGAATATGGAACTGATTGATAGGCATACACACCAAATAAGGTTAATCCTTTAATTTCAGGTATTGAGTAGGTAGTCACCAAATCATATTCTTTAGTTCCGTTCCATTGCGGTGAAGCAGTGGTAAACGAAGTAAATGCAGGTGCAATCGATAGATTACCATTTAAGAAATTGAACGAAGGGCTAATTTTATAAGCACTGCCCGCAGTACCCAGATCTACAAGACCAGCCATATATGGTGTGGTATATAAAGGATCAGTTGCAAAACCATAGGTATATGGTGAAACAATGCCGCCATTACCATAAGCAGATTGTGGTCCCCAGACACTGTTGTAGCCGACATTTAGGCTAAACCATTTATAAGTCATTCCGCCTTGAATACCCACAAAATTACTCGAAATCTGTCCTAGTCCAGCATCCGTTAACGCATTGGTTCCATTTGGGTTACCTACACTACCATTTGAATTATTGGTTCCACCTTGTGCTGCCACATTAAATGCCAAATTTTCATTGGGCTGGAATTTGATACTATTATCAGCATATAGTAGGCTGCCATAATTCTGGAATTCATACCCCCACAAGCGCAAATTGTATTGGTTATTCCATGCTAAATAGTTTGCTCCGATAGCAATAGTTTGATCTGATGTGCCAGTTGTGGTGTTATTGGCAATTAATCCACCACCATAATCATAGCCTTTATTGTAGAAGGTTAGACCAGTAAACCCGGTTTCACTAACCGCCTGGGCTGCATTGAAGCCAAGTGCAGTTAGTAACCAGCCACCCCCTGCATCAATATTAACTAAAATTCCTTGATAGGTTGCACCAGGTGCTAGGATATTGCTGTAATAGTTTTGTGATAACCATGGGCTATTATTGATACCAATCAAACCCGCATCTACCTGTACAATATTGCTGTATTGATATTCTACAAAAGCTTCAGATACTGCTACTTGTTCGTTAGCTGGTAAGAAGGGTGCCAGATTTTGGTTATAACCATTCATATTGCTAGCAAAAAATGGGTTAACCGCAGTTAATAGTCCACCAAATGAAAATCCGGCTACTTGACCTGTTTGTCCAAATAAGTTTGCACCATAAGCGTAGCTTGGGAATCCTGCGCCTGCTCCAGTATATTGTGCAGCAGCACCTGCCAGAACATTCCAAGTTCCATCTGCAAACCATTTCTCAGCAACATTCTGGTTTGCCATCTGGCTTTCACTAACTACCTGTGTCCCACCACTACTAGTCAATGTTCCATAGGGGTTTTGAATATAGGCAGTTGGATTAATATATTTATCATTATTGTTAACTACAGGAGGGGCAGATTCGGAGCCATCGGCAAGGGCTATGCCCGAGATTCCTGACATAATCAGGCTATAAATTAATTTCTTCATTTTATTTTCTTCCACAAAAATTTATCTGCCTTGAATTATTTTAATTTAAACACTTGATACTTCCATTAATAAATTAATTTTAATAGGAGAATAAGTTTGATTTTTGCTATCTTCTGTAAAAAATATGCATTCATAATAGTGTGTTATGTTAAATTGCTGGTGTGGTTTAATGTAACGTTTGTTAAATGCTATTTTGTTTTTTTATTCACTAGACCTCTTTGCTAATCTGCTTCTTTAATTCTTATACATTGTCATAAAGACTTCTGCGATACTCATGTACTTACGTGTACAC
>JBDHRI010000140.1:0-4154 GCA_039807465.1 Burkholderiales bacterium
TAGATACTCCAGATTCAGAAATATCAACTCTGTCTCCGGGAACCCCTGCAACCTGCTTTAATACATATGGGGAATTGAATGGACACTCTCCAGATACTTTTGGTAGTCTAAGTTTATGCATGATGTCAATATACTTCTGATCATCAATACAAATCAGGTAACGGTTACCTTTCTTTATTTTGCCAATTGGGAGTTTCAAATAATAGCCCAGTGGTTCTGATATTGAAATATTTCTGATTACGTATTTGTTATAAAAACCACTAATAGTAAATACTATGGTTATAAAGAATGAGATGAAGGCAATTGCCCTAAATACTTTATCTATAGCTTGCATCTACTAATTCCTGTGATGTTGTCCTGTAGGGTGCTACATACATAACTGTTTTAGAACTGTAAGGGTTTGCTTCTGTTTTTTCTGTAGCGTCATGATGTTGGTTATTATTAACAACTTTGGTTGTTTCGTTATCCCGGACTTGAATTGTTTTAATCTGATGTTTACTACTGGTGCTTATAATTGGTGGTATCTCGCGGTTTAAAGCCAGGCTAGTACCAAGTTTAGCGTTTACCTTATGCACATATCCATTACTAAAGCCTTGGCTAAAATTGCCAGTATTATAGGCACTAATGGCTTTTTGTAATGCTTTGGCACTATTATCTGTAGCTAAAGCAACTTGATAGTTTTTATCTAAAATATCTGAAGCTATTTTAAGGTTTAGACATGGATCGAGCATGTCTTTTGCCTTATAGCCGTATTTATGAATGTTTTTGATATTAACCTGACCTAGTCCAACATCAAAGTTATAGTCATGTTGCTCCAGGTATTCTGCCCAGGCTTTTGCCTGTTCCTCATCCTTAGGCTGGGTTTGGAGCTTATAACCTTTGTTTAAGCCTAGTGCTAGGGGGTTACCGCTACTTTCTACCTTAATAATTGCTTCCATTACTACTTTATGTGCAGGATTAACACATTGGTTAATCAGCATTGCGAGATCTATCATATATTTACTCTTTTTTTACTATATATACTTAATTTGCAAACTTGTCTCGAAACTCTTTAAATGAAACGTACCCTCTAATATTCATATTCTCATCTTTAATTTTAATGATGTTGCCTTCTACTAGAATCTGATATCCCAGAAAGTGAAACCATGAATCTTTGTAATCCAAATGATTAAACGTATGTAAAATATAGCTATAGCTACATTTATTTTTTGCTATCAAATTACATATCTTTAAAATGTATGAATTACTGCGTTTATCATTTGCACGAATAATCTTAGCCAATCGTTCATATTCATTAATATCCATAACCTGAGTTTTTATGAATACGTAGATATTGAATAATGTCCAGAAATTGCCTAAAAGAAAGAAGCTAGAAATTATAAAAAGTATCCATTTATTATGATCCAGCCCATGTTGTAATAAGAGTGGTGGGATACCTTTCAATGCGTAGTAGCAACTGAGCGATGACAAACCTAAATATAATGATACCCCAATTAAGATTATCATTATCGCTTTGCCTTGTTTATCAAGTTTATACGTACGGTTATTAACAAAGTATTGTGCAACATGAACAGCTCTTACATAATTAAAGACCCTACACATCATAGAGGTATGCCATGGCATAAATATTGTCTGTAATACTAAAATTATTATTGATATGTAAATCAAAATTAACTCCTTAAAATAATGGATTGGCTTTACTAGGCTAAATGACTCCCTTACCTTGATTTAATGCAAGATTCAATAGTTATGGATTCATATGTGTCATATATCAGGCAATAGTGGCGGTTACCTTTAAACACCTGATAGTTAGAATTGTCCATAGATTTTTTATACCAGGTGGTTGCTGGTGGTGGAGTATAGTTAAAGTATTTTATTCCGCAAATTAGTAATACTATTATGGCAAATGGTATGAGTACTGCCCAAAATATAAACTTTTTGGGGAGTACACTATTATTAATAATTACCCATCCTAAAAAGACTAACAAGATAAGGATAACTATGATGCTTGATATTGTCATAAAAAATAAATCATATAAATCAAGCAAGATAATCTCCTTCAGCTTCAGGTTTATCATCATGCGTCTCAAATGGACTATCATCTCGATATAAAAATAAATCCACATATTTATCACATTTTGGATCATAACCATTAATCTGGCGTAATGCGGTTAGCTTACGTTTAACGGTATATTGCACGTGTCCGTCTTTTTCTTCTCTTACCGTTACCTTTTGGATTGATATTATTCCATTAACCGCATACGCTATCTGGTCGCGGGGAATTCTCCCCGCCTCTTGGTTTTCACTAATACATTGTTCAAATCGGTGTGTGGCTTCTCTTGCTCCATTGGCATGAATTGTTGCTAGTCCACCAGGATGTCCAGACATCCACGCTTTTAGTAAAACATACGCTTCTTTTCCTCGAATTTCACCAACAACAATTCGATCCGGGCGGTAGCGAAGATTCGTTCTTAATAGTGCTGGTAAATCTCTTGATTCAGATTTGCAGAACTTATAATGATTTGGTACTTTGCACTGTAATTCAGGAGTATCCTCAATGATTCCTACTCGATCCTGTGGGGTTTCCCGTTTTATTTCACGAAGGATTGAGTTTGCCATTGTTGTTTTGCCTGATCCTGTCCCACCGGCAATAAGAATATTGAAGCGGTTTTTAACCCAGTGCCGAATAGTTTTACGGCATTCTTCAGTCATTACTCCTGCTTTTACATATTCATCAAGAGTTATTATTCTTGATGAATGTTTCCGGATACACATTGTTGGGAATGGACTCGTTGGAGGAATTGTTCCAGTAAAGCGGTGGTGATAGTATGGAATACTACATTCCAGTGTAGGTTCTTGGTCATGGAATTGCTGTCCTGTTGCGGTTGCCAAGATACCCATTATTTGGCGTGCTTTCTGGTCAGTCATCTTTTCATATTTAATTGTTAGCTGTGTAGTAGGGTAGGCTTCGATTGTTTTTTGTAGTTCTGGAGTATAGTTGATTATTTCCAGTTTAAATAAAACATCAATGTCTTCAAGCCTTGTATTAATTTCATTAATTAATTCTGCATGATTACTTAATGTAGCTTCTCCTATCGGTTCTTCATAATGGAATTTCTTTTGCTTGATATTGTCTGCAAATTCCATTAGTTCATAATTCTCATCCTGAACTAGTTGAAAGCTAATACCTGCTTTATCATCAAGTTCAGACCCTTTTATTTGTTTAATTGTATTTTTAATAACTAGAGCAGCAACTGAACAAAATTTGGCAGCATCTTCCGGCAATGTGTGCCAGCATAATATTTCATTATTATGTTTTTTAACTAGAATCTGGTCATTTTCTTTGGGTAGGGGATAGTTTGCTAATTTAGTAACAGTTTCAGTAGTTAGGCGTTTCATGCCTATACCAGCCTCTTCATACCAGATGTGACCTTCATATATTCCTGATTGAGTTAAGTAAGCATTTAGCATTACTTCAAATACCATTGGGCGTTTCATGACTTTTAGAATAGAAGCCATGTCTGTTTCAATATGATTGATAAAGTCTGCTAATTGGATTTCCCGCATGATTTGTCCCTTAAATGTTGATATTTTATTAGGGGAATATTAGCAATTGAACCATGAATTTATACGTCGACTATTCGACGTATAGGTTTTAACTATTGATTTGATTATTGTATTTTTATTCGTTTTGTGGATTTTTTGTATAATGCAAAATCACGGAATAAACCATTAGCTGATTGTGGACAACAAAGTTGTTCACAATTAACAGCTAACAGCTTATTTTCGTTACTCCACAACTTTCATAAAAATTAGTAATAAGTGTTGGGATTTTACGTATTGAAATGACCTAATGGTCGTATGGGAGGTTATCGAGATTTGGTTAGGTGTGCCCAAGGATCAGAATATCTATTGTAATTAATGATATATTTTAACACTTTTGCATGAGCCTTACCGTTTAATAAACCATGTGTTTGCATTGCAAACATTGTGGGTGTTGTGGTATAATTCTGTATTGTTTTAGTCGTTTACTCTGGCAAAAGGAGAAAAATCATGGGAGCTACAAGCACTATAGCATTGAGAGTACCTGTTGAAGTGAAAGATCAGCTGGAGCAACTTGCAGAGGTCAGTCATCGGAAAAAATCTGATATTTT
>JBDHRI010000017.1:0-19572 GCA_039807465.1 Burkholderiales bacterium
ATTAAATAATGCGCTTTAAATTTTAATCTGGCTAAATATAATACCACAATGAACTTTATTAATTTCGTACAACATAATTGGCTGGTGTACCATTGATTACGTTATTAACCCAGCTATTATAGTAGCTAACCGAGGTATCAACACCATATGCCGTCGGTAATGGTCCGTATGTGCCGGGGTTAAGTAGCGACCAAGAGTGTACTCCAACTATGCTGAATTTGTTGTTAGCATAAATAAAGTCGCCGCCACCAGAATCGCCCGGTCCAACAAATTTCCAGACATAATTATCAACCGGTATTGATCCAACAGTATATAGCTCACCTACATTCGGGCTTCCCGCAGCAAATGGTGAGAGATTAGTTGAATAATATATCTGACGATAGAACAAAATTCCAGACATGTGTTTGTATTCAGTCGTACCAAATCCAGTAAGCCAAAGCATAGTGTATTGTGCCAAGTTAGCATTAGTGTTTAATAGCGAGGTTAGTGGATAGGTATTGTTTACTTTCAAAATGGCGATATCAGCTGGCGGTGTTATACCTGAACCCATTGACTGAGGCGAATATGCACTATGTACATAGACAGCTGCCACAGATACTGGTCCACCAGAAGGTTTCTTCAAATTTGACCCCTGCCATAGGTAAATATCAGCCGGATTAGTTATATCCGTTGCCTGCCAACCCGATGTGGGTTTAGCATCTCCGGTGATTAGGCAATGTGCAGCAGTTAAAACCCAAGTGCCATCACCAATTGGCGTACCAGTACAATAAGTACTTTTTTGTGCACTTTCTGGATTACTACTTCCGCTAATTCCAACAACTAATTGCGTTATTAAGCTACTTTCCGGAGGGTTACAACCATTAGCAACCTTCAAAGCTGCTTTACTAGAATTAGCTGAATTGCCAGAATACGTCGAACCACCAAAATTACAGATAGGTGCGGGCTGCTCATATATAGTAGTCGTAGTATTAGAACCACTATTGCAGGCAATTATACCAATACCAACAAGTGGCATAGCAATCAAATTTTTTTGAAATCTCATGTTATTTTATTACTCCAAAATGAATAGATCTATATACGTTTTTCTTAATTTACCCGGGAGACCTTTGATATCCGCATTAATGGTTTTATATTTTTAAGCTCTAGTGGAATAAAAATACTGCTACAAGCATGAATATCGCTGGTTAAGCCTAATGTAATATTTATTGTACCATCATTATTTAGTCTATCAATCGTAAACCCTGTATTATCGCCATTAATCGTACCAGCAATACAGCCAAGTTGGCTATCTCTGCTCGCCGCCATTGCACCGCTAAGCTCATCATAACTTGAAAAACTTGAAATCTTACCTGATGGTATTTTAGTTTTAGCCAAACCTTTTTTTATCAAATCACTTTGTAATAACTTGTTCACCACTTGTTTTTCATCTGCAATTTGGCTAATTTTTAGCAAATCTGAAGAATCGCCAGCTTTTGAGCACAATAACTCATTAACCGTATAAGGATGTGCCATTCCAGTTGCCATTGAGAATTGCTGGTGATAATAGCATGCATATTGATTATTAATAATTGAAACAGGCTTATATATCGCCTGATTATCTACAGTATAACTTTTAAAGTCAGTATTTTTTAATAAATCATCATTATCAGCACGAATTTTATCTGGGCTAATATCAGCAACAAAATTATAAACTACGTTCTTGTTTATAGAGAAATAATTCCAGCCTATTATCACTGAAGATTCTCCCGTAAGTTGCCTTTTATAGCTCCTATCAAGATATTGAGTTAATTTCTGGTATGTTGTTGCACATAATTTACTCTCATCATCTGTTGCAATTCCAACCATATATTTATCAGGAGCCGTACTAGTATAGGCAAGCATTATTTTTTTATCATCAAACTGAGCCTTATATTTGGCAAAGCAATCTTCTGCATTTGCTGCCATATTAATTGAAACTACCGATAATACAAATAATAACCTGTAACTATGCATATCTATTCCTCTGTAATTTTAAATCTACTTATCAGGGATTATAATACAATTTATATTTGATTATTGCCCTAAACTCATTTATTATAACGGAATCAAGACTAACTCAAGATGAAAAGGCAAGCATGGAATATCGTGATTTACGTGAATTTATAACCAAGCTAGAATTAATCGGCGAACTAAAGAGAATTGACACACCAGTTTCACCCCACTTGGAAATGACCAGTTTTTGTGATAAAGTATTAAAAAATGCTGGTCCGGCAATATTATTTGAAAAACCAACTGGGTATAATATGCCTGTTTTGGGTAACTTATTTGGAACTACGCGCAGAGTTGCACTCGGCATGGGTAAAGAAAATATCACCGAATTACGCAAAGTTGGTGAATACTTGGCAGAATTAAAAGAACCTCAGCCACCCAAAGGAATCAAGGATGCCTTTTCCAAACTACCGATGCTAAAGCAATTATATAATATGATGCCAAAGACGATATCCAAAGCACCTGTTCATCAAATTATAATTGATGCACCGGATATTGATCTGGGTACTCTACCGATATGGCATTGCCATAAAGGGGATATAGCACCTTTAATTACTTGGGGATTGGTAGTTACCCGTGGTCCATACAAGAAACGTCAAAACCTTGGGATCTACCGCCAACAAGTAATTGCCAAGAACAAAGTCATTATGCGTTGGCTCTCGCATCGGGGCGGCGCACTAGATTATCTGGAACATTGTAAAGCAAATCCAGATAAACCATATCCAGTAGCAGTTGTTTTAGGCTGTGATCCCGCAACTATTCTTGGCGCAGTCACACCAGTACCGGATACATTATCCGAATACCAGTTTGCCGGGTTATTACGCGGTAGTCGAACAGAATTAACTTCCTGCCTGTTATCAGATTTACAAGTGCCAGCCTATGCCGAGATCGTACTAGAGGGATTTATCTATCCGAATGAAACTGCACTCGAAGGTCCTTATGGCGATCATACTGGTTATTACAATGAGCAAGAGCAATTCCCGGTATTCACGATTGAAAAAATCACCATGCGAGACAATGCAATTTATCATAGTACCTACACCGGAAAACCAATTGATGAGCCAGCTGTTTTGGGTGAAGCACTAAATGAAGTATTTATTCCTTTATTACAAAAACAGTTTCCTGAAATCGTCGATTTTTATTTACCTCCCGAAGGTTGTAGCTATCGCCTTGCAGTTGTTTCAATCAAAAAACGTTATGCCGGACACTCCAAACGAGTAATGCTTGGCATCTGGAGCTTTTTACGTCAGTTTATGTACACCAAATTCATCATTGTTGTTGATGATGATGTAAATATTCGTGACTGGAAAGATGTGATCTGGGCAGTTACAACTAGGGTTGATCCATTGCGCGATACCACGATGATAGACCGTACACCAATCGATTATCTGGATTTTGCTTCTCCTATTGCGGGATTGGGCAGCAAAATGGGAATTGATGCAACCAATAAAATCCACGGTGAAACTACTCGTGAATGGGGTGAAATTATACTACCTGATCTACAGGTTAATGCTAAAATGGAGGAACTATATAACCAAATATTTAGCAGGTAATGGCAAATGTTTAATGATATCTTCATCTTTATTGCAATTGTTGAAACCGGAAGCCTCATTGGTGCAGCAAAAAAGCTAAATATGTCCCAAGCAACAGTTAGCAGGCGTTTGCAGGCACTTGAAGAAGAGCTGGGGATAAAACTAATTATGCGTAGCACACGTAATTTTGAACTTACAAATGCAGGGAGAACATTGTACGAAGGCGTTAAAGATCAGCAAAAATATCTTGACGAACTTGTTACCAATTTAAGTGCTAAATCACAAAAAACTACAGGCACACTAAAAGTAGTCTTGCCAACGGTAATGTCTTATCATGTTATTTCACCATACTTGCCAGATTTTTTGATAAGCAATCCCGAAGCAAAACTAGAAATATGCTATCAAAATCGAGATATTGACTTATTCAGAGACCGGATTGATCTAGCAGTCATCAACCATCGTCCAACCCAGCAAACACTAAAAATCAGACATCTGGCAAGTGTAGCTGGGCATTTCTACTGTACACCAGAATATGCCAAGAAGTATGGACTACCCGAAACTCTTGAAGAGCTGGAACAGAAACACGTATATGCAGGATTACTATCCAATAATCTTAAACCAATAAATGAACTTGAAGTTACCAATCTGAAAACTGGTAAAGTAACAACAAAATTAGTGAATAATGCCAGTATTTACAATAATAATGCACTGCACTGTAAACCAATGGTTCTTAGTAATAAACTAATCTGTGGAGGCTGGGATTATCTATTTCAGGAAGAATTAAAATCTGGTGAGGTAATAAAAGTGCTCCCCAATTATTCTTTTGGTGAATTACCTTTTTATTTGGTAAGGATTCAGGAACATAATACTCAATTAATCAAAACTTTTATTGATTTTATTGATGAGTGCTTTGGGAGGATAGTCGAGAAGAAATGAATCAAAGTATCTATATAAGAAAAACAGAACCGAAAGATATTCCCTTCGTTATAACAGCAGAACGCCACCCCGAAAATTCCCCATACGTTTATCAATGGTCAGACGAAGAACATTTGCTTGCACTAACATCCCCTAACCTGAAACATTATGTTATAGCAGATAAAACAACCGAAGCATTAGCAGGTTATGTAATTCTTGATGATGTATTAAACACAAGCCACTCTATTAACCTACGTCGAATTGTTATCACCAAAAAGGGGCAGGGAATTGGGAAAATTGTCCTTGAATTAATCAAAGAAGTCGTCTTCAAAGAGTTAAATGCTCATCGCCTCTGGCTGGATGTTTTTACTGATAATAAAAAAGCCTATCAAATCTACCTGAAGTCAGGGTTTAAGGAGGAAGGGCTATTACGCGAGTCATATTTGAGAAATGGAAAATATGCATCCCAACACATAATGGCTATATTAAAAACCGAGTGGAAATAAATCTACTCGGTTTAATATCTTAACCTTACAATAGCTATTTACGCCAATTATCTTTTAAACCCACTGTTTTATTAAATACTGGTTTATCTGGTGAATAATCATAACGATCAGCAACAAAATAACCAACCCGCTCAAACTGGAAACGATCTTCGTTTCTGGCTGTTTTTATAGCTGGTTCAATGTATGCAGTAATGGTTTTTAGTGACTCTGGATTAATGAATTCTTTAAAATCGTGTCCATCGATATTATCAGGCTCCTCTACCGTAAATAAACGGTCATAAAGACGAATCTCTGCTGGCACTGATTTATCAACACTAACCCAGTGAATCACGCCCTTTACCTTGCGTCCTTCAGGATTTTTACCCAAAGTATCATGATCAATTGAACAATGTAGTTCTTTAATCGAACCATCTGAATTTTTAATAATCTCTTCGCACTTTATCACATAACTATGGCGCAACCGAACTTCACCACCAATAGTCAGACGTTGAAAACCCTTTTCCGGCACTTCCTGAAAATCATCCCGATCAATATATATTTCACTAGTTAACTGACACAAGCGACTACCAAATTCAGGATGTTGTGGATGAAAATCTGCTTCGCGGGAACCAGTCTTATCATGAGCAAAGTTAGTCAATACCACTTTTATTGGATTTAATACTGCCATTACGCGTGGAACAGCACTTTCAAGATCATCACGAATGGCTGTCTCAAGGAAACCCAGGTCAACAACATTTGGCGACTTAGAAATTCCACAGCGAGTAGCAAATAGGCGAATCCCCGCCGGAGTATAACCACGTCTGCGCATTCCGGAGATTGTTGGCATCCTAGGATCATCCCAGCCACTTACTAAGCCTTCTGTTACAAGTTGATTAAGCTTACGTTTACTAGTGACAGTATAGTGTAATTCCAACCGTGAAAACTCAATCTGACGTGGTCTAGCTGGCAATAACTGAGCCGTATAAAGTTTATCTACCACCCAATCATAAAGTGGACGATGATCTTCAAACTCAAGAGAACAGCAGGAGTGAGTGATTGACTCCAAAGCATCTGAAATACAATGAGTATAATCATACATTGGATAAATGCACCATTTATCGCCGGTACGGATATGGTGAAAACGCTTAATCCGGTAAATTGCTGGATCACGCAAATTCATATTTGGCGAAGCCATATCAATTTTTAGACGCAGAACTTTGGCACCATCAGCAAACTCACCAGCTTTCATGCGGCGAAATAAATCAAGATTTTCGGCAATTGTACGCTCACGATAGGGGCTATTTTTCCCGGGGCTAGTTAGGGTGCCACGATATTCACGCATCTCTTCAGCAGTTAAATCATCAACATATGCTAACCCTTGGTTAATAAACCACTCAGCAAACTCATACAATTTATCAAAATAATCTGAGGCATATTTTGCTTCACCACTCCAGTCAAACCCAAGCCAGCTAATATCTTCCTGAATCGACTTTACATATTCATCATTTTCTTTTTCCGGATTAGTATCATCAAAGCGCAGATTACATAATCCAGCATAGTCTTTAGCTAAACCAAAATTATGGCACACTGCTTTGGCATGTCCAACATGCAGATAACCATTTGGCTCTGGTGGGAAACGAGTAATTATTTGAGCATGTTTCCCGGTTTTTAAGTCTTCTTCTACAATATTCCGAATGAAATTGCTCGCAACCGGGGTCGTATTTTCAATTTTTTCTGTCATCTTTTGTTCCTAATTTTTCTAATCTTTCTTTTTCAATTTATTTAAGTTAGCGTTCCTTTTTCCATAAGAATTCGCCTAATTTATTGGTAAATTTTTATTCATAAAATCAACTATTTACTTTCTGCGCCTGAATCTGCAACTACAGTATCAAGAACATCATCAACCAGACTTGTATAAAATGCAGCTGCCAGACTGTGTGCTGTTTCTTTAAGCTTTTTACTGATAAAATTCAGTTTAGCCAACTCTAGTTTTTGCAATTTATCACCATGAATATGACTAATTTCAGTTTTTATCTCGCCTACTTGCGAGGTAATTGCTGCGATTTGCTGATTAAAAGCAGTCACTTCCTGATTATGCTGGTATTTAAGTTCTCTGGCAGCAATATTAAGCAATTTAAGATTACGCTTGATCTCTTTGGGATTAGTACTAACTGAATTTAGTAAGGTAATCGCACTTTCAAATTTTGCTTTAGTTACTGGGTTATAATCAATCTGGTTAACAAGGCTACTTAATTGGCTCTGATTTGCCAGATAGTTATCTGGTATAATCTGCTTCACCGTACTGATAATCTGATCGTTTAATGTCTTGTGAGCAATTATAATCTGTGCTGATTCTTTTAATGTATCTAACTGACTATCAACTGTTAGCATCTGGTCGTACACCTGATTAGCCAGTTGTTTATCATGCTCCATACTATAATAATAGTAAGCACCAAATATAGCAATCCCAAACAGAACTATTAATAACCCTAGCCCCCGACTCATTCCAGAATTATTTTTCATAAATCACCTTAAATCAACCCGCGATTTTAACCAGTTACAAAAACGGGTTTCGACAAAATAAAAATTTAATTGCGCAATAATTGTTACGATAACTAAAGTAACCAACTTTACTGCACCTAAACCGATTTTTTCGGCATAAAGATAAGTGATGGCATATAAAACTGGCAAATGAAAAAGATATAAAGAATAAGATATTCGTCCGTAAAACCGGATTACTGAATTCGCCAGTACCACTTTAGTTGTGTTGTTTTTAATGACATTAATAATAATTAGCGAACTACCTGCTGCAACAATAATCTCATGTAACAATCTGGACGTTATTTTACCAAAAAACAGATAGTTACTGAAATATAAAGTCACAGCAAGCACGAACCACCAGTTTTTAGACAGTTTTTCACAAAAATTTAGGTTTTGATATATAAGCATTCCAACAATGAAATACCATAAATAATATACAATACCAGCCCAGTCATTTTGCAATAATATCCCAAGAGACCACAGATAATAATTTACACTACCAAGAACCAACAAAAATAAGAATCCAAATAATTTTATCCTTGCACATAAGATATACCAAACAACTGGAAATAATAAAGAAAGCCACATCTCATAGAATAGTGTCCAAACAGACAGATTTAAACTACTTCCACAGTGTCCAAGAATAGTAACCAGCCCACGCCAAAGCGTACTATCAAAAGTCGTCTGAGACCAGATATAAAACCAGTCCTTCAGCCCAAGCCCCGGTAAGGCTGAGCGATAAAAATTGCTTATTAATAACAAAGTAGTAATTGAAACAATCATTGCCATATAGTAAGGTGGATAAATCCGAATAATCCGCTTTAGAAGGAATTTAGGATATTCCTGCCAGCAGAAATTACGTAATTGATGCGATAACACAAAGCCACTCAAGACAAAAAATAATATGACCGCCTCGTGTCCTGCACAATAGAAAAGCCAAGGGCGGAGTCTATCATCTGGAATATGATTCATCTCCCAAAAATGCTGAAAAACCACCATAAGTGCAGCAATTCCCCGTAATGAATCCAAACCAGCAAATTTATGTCTATCCACAAGTACTTTTCATGAAAATAGCCTGACAAAGTTTGCCAGGCATGCTGCTAAATTTACTTATAGACAATTATTGAGCATTATTATTTTTTGCTGGAGTCAATTGATCCTCAGAAGGAAACTCAGCATCACTTGCTTGGGTTGAGCCAACCATAGGGTTATCAGGTGGCGGACTCTTATTACCATTATTGTTAAATGCTGCACAACTTTCTAGGCTAAGACCAATCAAAAACACAAATAATAATTTTTTTAACATTATTTTCTCCAGTAGATTACATTAATTAAAGCTATCATCTAGCTAATCCAAATTGATAAATGCCAAGGTACTCATATCTTTCATCCGCATAGGATATAAAACTCCCTGCAAATGATCACATTCGTGTTGCATCACACGAGCCAGAAACCCGCCATCTGCCCCTTTATGCAAATTACCATTTTCATCAAAATACTCATATTCAATCGACTTAGGACGACTTACTTCACCTCTTAAACCAGGAACAGAAAGGCATCCTTCAAAAAAGGATTCCTCTTCTTTTGTTATCGCCTTAATAACCGGGTTAATTATAACCCTACGCGGACAATCACCAACATCCTGATAACGTGTAATATCTTTTTGATAATATTCGATAATTACCACCTGTTTATTAATGCCAATTTGTGGAGCAGCAATGCCAACACCACCTAGATGACGCATCGTATCTTCCATATCAGTCAAAAGATCAAATAATCCCTGTGAGCCAAACTCTTCTGTAGTTACCAAATCAGAAACTTTTAGCAGACAAGGATCCCCCATCTTGCGAATAGGCTTAATCATAGAGCCAAACCTTTTAAGATTGCATATAACATAAATGATATAATTACTGAATTATAACAAATGCAAATATATCCAGACAATGAAATTAATATTTATTTCAGATTTACATCTAAAACCAGAATCTAAAGACAAAAACCAACTTTTTTATAAGCTACTGCAAGATTGGAAGAATAATATAACGGCATTGTATATCCTTGGTGATTTTTTTGATTACTGGCTGGGTGATGACGATAGCAACAGCTTCATTGAAGAAATGAAAGTGAATCTAAAAGCATTTACTACAGTAACTCCCATTTATTTTAAAGGAGGAAATCATGACTTTGCTATTGGTAAGAAATTTGCCCGCGTAACAGGAATTAAACTGATAAAAGACTTATCCATAGCTGAAATTGGAAATAGAAGAATCCTATTAAGTCATGGAGATACCTTCTGTACCCTAGACATTGGTTATCAGAAAATGAAGCGGATTTTGCAAAATCCGCTATTAATGTTTATTCTATTAAGATTCCCTTTAAGCTTCAGATATAAAATTAAGGAAAAACTAGAAAATAAGTCTGGTGAGCATACGAACAGCAAACCACCAGAGACTTATGAAGTCGTTGATAAAAGCATCCTAGAATTTGTTAAAAAAACTAATGCAAATACAGTAATTCATGGACATACGCATCACCCTGGAGCATACCTGATCAAAGACGCAACCGGACAAATAGAACGCTACGAAATCCCAGATTGGGAAGATCATACCCCAGGTGGTTATATTGAAGTTACTGAAGATAAAATCGAAATAATTACTAAATAAAGTTGATTTTTAAAATTACTGTGGTATAATAGTATTTAATAAGATAAATCTGAAAACTGATTATCATTATTGTGGAGAGAAAGATTCAGACATTTCCAATTATGTAAATGTCTGGTGTGGTCGTTTTGACTACTTCAAATCAGCTGCCTTCAGGCAACAAATATTATCATAGCAAAACCCCTTCCGTGCTTTAGCTTTCTTGTGTTTGTATGACCTGTAATAAATTGCAGCTATACTGTTTATTTAGGGTTATTATCATGAGTATTTTAAATTATTTTCTAAACTGGCTTGGACATGGATTCTTTGATCTACCATGGTGGGGCTATATACTGGTTACGTTAGGTTTAACGCACATAACCATCTTGACGGTTACAATTTTTCTGCATAGATGCCAAGCACACCGCGCCATTGAATTACACGCAATACCTAGTCATTTTTTCCGCCTGTGGGCATGGATGACAACAGGAATGGTAACCAAAGAATGGGCAGCAATTCACCGCAAGCATCATGCTTATGCAGACAGAGAAGGTGACCCGCACTCTCCGCATATTTACGGGCTGAAAGAATTAATGTTGCGTGGCGCAGAACTATACAAAGAAGAAGCCAAAAACAAGGAAACTGCAATAAAATATGGCAATGGGACTCCAGATGACTGGTTAGAGCGTAATGTTTACTCAAAATACGATTCCCTTGGAATTTGGTTAATGCTAGCTATTAATGTAATGTTATTTGGTGTAATTGGAATAACAATCTGGGCAGTACAGATGATCTGGATACCTTTTTTTGCCGCTGGTGTTATCAATGGGCTTGGACATTGGTTTGGATATCGGAATTTTGAGAATCCGGATAAAGCAACTAACCTTGTGCCATGGGGTATCTTTATCGGTGGTGAAGAACTACATAATAACCATCATACTTTTGCAACCAGTGCTAAATTCTCTGCCAAATGGTACGAGTTTGATTTAGGCTGGATGTGGATTCGTATTATGGAAATGTGTAAATTAGCTAAGGTTAAGAAAACTATTCCAGAAATGTACATAACCAAAGCACCAAAAATGTTGCCAGACATGCAAAACCTTGAAGCAATTGTAACTAATCGCTACGAATTAGCAGTTAAGTTTGCCCGGGATTTAAAGGCTGACTATAATACTGAGGTTGCTAAATTAAAGAGCTCTGTAGCAGATAAGCTATCTTGGAGTAAGGCAAAAACTCTTTTAATTAAAGATAAAGAATTGCTTACCCCTAGCGAGCAATCTACAGTTGAGCAAGCTTGTAAGCAAAGTGCTGTGTTACAGAAAATTTTCGCAATGCGTGAAGAATTAAGCAAGTTATGGGCACGCTCTACCTTAACTAAAGAGGAGCTAGTAAAAGCTCTACAAGACTGGTGTAAGAGAGCAGAGGAAAGCGGAATTGAAAGTTTACGTAATTTCTCACTAAGACTACGTTCAGTTCATTGTTAATAAAAAAGCTGGCTTTTAAAAGCCAGCTTTTATTTTAAAATTCACTATTAAAAGCAAATGGTAGCAAATCAGCTACTGAGTCGACAACGTGTACCTCGCCACTCATACCAGACATTATTACCCGGATATTTTGTTTCTGTCTAATCTCAAATTCAAATAAGAACTGTCTACATTTTCCACAAGGGGAAGCAGGTGTATCGGTTCGCCCATTTTGGGTATTATAGCTAACAGCAATGGTCTCGATTTTATTTTCAGCACTTAATTCATTTACTAGACCTAAAACCAGTGTTTGTTCAGCACACATACATACTGGGTAACTAACGTTTTCCTGATTTGATCCCTTAGCTATATGCCCATTAGTTAATTTAGCTATAGCACCAACATGAAATTTAGAGTAGGGTGCATAAGCATCTTTTGTACTTTCTCTAGCTAGTTCAACAAGTTCTTTATCAGCTTCTGCTAGCTCGTTTATTGAGTCAAAACAAGTATAGTTGACAGTAATTTGCTTATTCATAGAATTATTACTTTTTTCTTCGTAAATACTTTACTATACTATGAAGGCTAATTAATGTCCAAGATCCTTCAAGTACGATAAAGCCATATTGATGTTCAATATAAGCTGTAATTGTTAAGATAAATGCACCAACAAAATTAAGCCATAATGCCCGATCTTTATTTTTAACTACTTCTGTATTATTTATAAAGAAGGCACTTAGTAATGCAAATGCACCAATCAATGAGAATAATTGAACAATCATACCACTTCCTCAGCTGCCATATTTTTTATTAATCTAACTCCAAAATCTACTGCATTTTGAATAGCAAGATCTTGTGCTTCTTTATCATTGGAGAACGGATCATCGTCGCCAATAATACCAAGAACACAGCCACTTTTAATACTATAGCCGAGTAATTTGGCATAAATTTTTGATAATACAAAAATATGTGAGCTTTCCATTTCTGTAGCCATCACACCATAAGCTTTCATCTTATTTACAAAGGAGATGCTATCTTGACCTGAAGGTCCGCATAGAAACTCTCTAGCAAATAGCGAGTCTTTAGTATGGACAACCCCCATTCTTACACGGTAATCTACTTCTTTACGGACATTATTTGCTACGCAAGTAAAATCAAGGGAAGCAACAGCAGGAAATTGATATGGCACATAATTTACGCTAGTAGATTCATCACGAACCGAGGCTGTCGCAAAAACAACATCGCCAACACGAACATCTGGTTGCATGGATCCAGCAGTTCCCACTCGTAGAAATCTTTTTGCACCAAGAATAATAAGTTCACTTAAAATCAAATCAACACTAGGCGTCCCCATTCCGGTAGAAATAGATGCAACTTTAAAGGTTTTTCCATTAATCTCCATATCACCTAAGTAAAGGTGATGCCCTCGTTTGCTTTGACGGACAACTACATTAGTAAAGTATTTGTCGGCAATACTTTGTGCTCTATCATTAGAGCCAGGGATAAAGACATAGCGTCCAACATCACCATTACCAAGAAAATCTTCGCGACAGGCATGAATATGGTGCGGTTCAAATGTTGCAAAATCAATAGTCTGCATTTTAAATTCCTAAGATATGAGATTAAACATCAACATTTCTTGCCATCAGAGCATTATTTTCAATAAAATTACGCCGTGGCTCAACTTCATCACCCATTAGGGTGCTAAATATATTATCTGCCGCAATAGCATCTTCAATGGTAACTTTTAGTAGGCGACGCACACTTGGATCCATTGTTGTTTCCCAAAGCTGTTCTGCATTCATCTCCCCCAGACCTTTGTATCGTTGGATATTCATGCCTTTTTTAACTTCGCCCATTAGCCACTCAAGCCCCTCAGCAAAGCTGTTTACCTGTCTGCCGTTTTCACCGCGACTTATCATTAAGTTGGCGCCGCTGATTGTTGCAACCATTTCCGCAGCTTTAACGATTCGTGAATAATCACCACTTTCAACAAAATATCCATCCAAATTGGTAACAATATAATTACCATGTTCGACTCGGACGATTTTTAAACGATAGGTTTGTTTTATGTCATCAAACATGGCATCAAAGCTTACCTTATACCCAGCTAATGCACCTGCCAATAGCTCACAAGCCTTATCCGCCGATTCCTGAGTCGTTAAATTTAGTCTAGGCAAATGTAGTAAAGCTTCTAATACAACTTTATCCATGAATCTACCATGAGATTCAATTATTTGTTGTGCCTTCAGAAATACTTTTGCACAATTTGCGAGCGACTCTTTCTCAAGTAAAGTTTGCCCATCCGCCGTAAATTTAGCTTCAGTTAGTGCTAATTCAAGTAGATATTGATTAAGTTCATCTTCATCTTTTACATAACGTTCATTCTTACCTTGCTTAACCTTGAATAATGGAGGCTGGGCAATATAAATATGTCCACGCTCAACTAATTCTGGCATTTGACGATAGAAGAATGTTAATAATAAAGTACGGATATGCGCGCCATCGACATCGGCATCCGTCATGATAATAATACGATGGTAGCGTAATTTATCTGCATTATACTCATCCTTACCAATTCCAGTGCCAAGAGCCGTAATCAAAGTTGCAACTTCTTGTGATGATAGCATTTTATCAAAGCGAGCTTTTTCTACATTGAGAATCTTACCTTTTAATGGCAAAATTGCTTGATTTTTCCGGTCACGTCCCTGCTTGGCAGAGCCACCCGCAGAGTCACCCTCGACTAGGTATAGTTCGCTATTTGCTGGATCTTTTTCCTGACAATCAGCAAGTTTACCCGGTAATCCCATACCATCAAGAATACCCTTACGGCGAGTTAATTCACGTGCCTTACGTGCAGCCTCACGAGCTCTGGCAGCTTCAACAATCTTGCCACAAATAATTTTGGCATCAATCGGATTTTCGAGTAGATAGGTTTTTAAAGCTTCATTAACTATTTCCTGAACTATAGGAGAAATCTCAGATGAAACTAACTTATCTTTGGTTTGTGAGGAGAATTTTGGATCTGGTAATTTAACCGATACAACGCAGGTTAGCCCTTCACGCATATCATCGCCACTAGTTGTTACTTTAGCTTTTTTGGCAAGTTCAGTTTCTTCGATATATTGATTAAGTGTACGAGTCATTACTGTACGTAAAGCTGATAAATGTGAACCACCATCGCGTTGAGGGATATTATTGGTAAAACACTGGATATTTTCTGCATAGGAATCATTCCACTGCATGGCAACTTCAACACCCATTCCATCTTTTTCACCGTTACAATGGAAAATCTTCTGATGCAGCACGCTTTTACTCCGGTTCATATAGGCAACAAAGCCCGATACACCACCAGAATAAGCAAAATTTTCTTCTTTACCAGTACGTAAATCCGCTAGAATAATATTTACACCATTATTAAGGAATGAAAGCTCGCGAATCCGTTTTGCCAAAATATCATAATGATATTCAACGACACCAAAGGTCTCACTACTAGCCATAAACTGGACCCGAGTACCTTTTTTACCCGCTGGAGCATCACCCTGCATTTTTAATGGTGCAACTGCATCACCATGATTAAATTCCATCCAGTGCTCTTTGCCATCACGCCAGATAGTCAAACGCAACCAGTCGGATAAGGCATTAACTACAGATACCCCAACCCCATGTAAACCACCAGATATTTTGTAAGAATTACTATCAAATTTACCACCTGCATGAAGAACAGTCATGATTACTTCTGCCGCTGAACGCCCCTCTTCTGGGTGAATATCAGTTGGGATACCCCGCCCATTATCTTCAACCGAAATAGAGTTATCTTCATGGATGATTACTTTAATCGCATTACAGTGCCCGGCAAGAGCCTCATCAATTGCATTATCCAGTACTTCAAAAACCATATGGTGTAAGCCAGTTCCATCCTGCGTATCACCGATATACATTCCTGGACGTTTACGTACTGCATCAAGCCCTTTTAGGACTTTAATACTGCTACTATCGTAATTTTGCTGATTAATTTCTGTCATTTTTCATCCTTTTAGAAAACCACTTAGGTTCGGTCTAAAACTTATTTAGTATTATTACGTATTCAATTAGGCGCGCAATGGCATGATCACATATTTGAAATCAACTTGATTGGGCACTGTTACAAGCACACTACGTTGATTATCAAAAAATGCCCATTGCAAGTTTTCTTCGTCAATATTATTTAACACATCAAGAATATAGCTAATATTAAAATTCAGGCGCAATTCAGCATCGTTACCATACTGAATACTTAATTCGTCGCGAGATTCTTCCTGATCTTCATTACGGCAACTAACTGTTATTAAATTTGGCTTTAATTCCAAGACAATAGTTTTTAGTTTATCTATTCCAATTACTGCTACTCGCTGTACAACCCGCAATAATTCCTGCCGATTAATTAGACATAGCTTATCATTGGTTAACGGTATAACCCGTTCATAATCAGGATACTTACCATCAATAACCTTGGTAATCAACTGCTTGTCTTCGGTCTCAAACATTACTTGATTATTATAGACTTTGATAGTTACCGGATTATCGCTATCTTCCAGAAGACGAGCAAGCTCCATAACGGTCTTACGTGGAACTATTGAGCTAATATCTGGCAACATATCCGCTAGTGGAAAATTAACATAACTCAAGCGATGTGCATCAGTAGCAACCAAGCTTAACTGATTATTCTTCACTTCCAACAGCATACCATTCAAAAATACACGGCTATCATTTACCGCCATCGAATATTGAACTTTACTAATTAACTCGCGTAAGTTGCGCTGGGAAATTACTAATTGTCCCATACAATCCTCATTTACGCGTAATAGCGGATAATGATCGGCTGGCAAGCTCTGTAGCGTAAATTTAGCGCGCCCTGACTTAACAGTGACCTTATTATCCGTAATGCTTAGAATAACCTCGGTTTCAGGCAAAGCCTTCAGGACATCCTGTAATTTTTTGGCAGGAACAGTTATCGCTAAATCATCACCCTCAATCCCAGATTTAACTAGCAAAGTTGCCTGAATTTCCATATCATTGGCAATAATTGTTACCAAATCGCCTTGTTTTCTTAGATAAACATTGGACAAAATTGGCATAGTCTGTTTTTTTTCGACAAAGCCAGTTGTCAAAGCAAGTGGTTTAAGTAGTGCATCTCTTTGAAACTTTAACTGCATGATATACCCCAAAAATTAATTTTGCAACATCTGAATTAATAATTTGTATTCGCGCTCGATTTTCTCATCTTTCTCACGCAGCTGAGAAATCGTTTTCTGCGCATGAAGAACAGTGGTATGATCGCGCCCACCAAAAGCCTCACCAATAGCAGGTAAACTGTGCTGGGTAAGCTCCTTAGAAAGAGTCATTGCTATTTGCCTTGGTCTAGCAATCAGCTGTGTCCGTTTACTAGACAGTAGATCCGAAATTTTAATTTTATAAAAATCACACACAACTTTCTGAATGTCATCAATCGACACTGTGCGTACTTCACTAGCAATAATATCAATCAATGCTTCTTTCGCAATAGCTATACTAAGCCCCTTACGAGAAAATTTAGCATGATAGATTACCTTATTTAGAGCGCCTTCAAGCTCTCGAACATTTGACTTGATGTTTTGACCAATAAAAAAAGCTACTTCATCATCAAGGTCTATATTGCTACGCAATGCCTTATTTTTCAGAATTGCGACCCGCATTTCAAGTTCTGGTGGCTGAATTTCTACAGTTAGCCCTGAAGCAAATCTGGAAATCAGACGCTCATTTAAATTATTAATGTTTTTAGGAAAAGTATCGCAGGTCATTATTACCTGTTTACCTTTATCTAAAAGATTGTTAAATGTATAAAAAAATTCTTCCTGCGTTTTAGTCTTATCTCCAGCAATGAATTGAATATCATCCATCAAGAGCAAGTCAAGACCATTATAGTAACGTTTTAATTCATCAAAGCCCTGGCGCATCGATGCCTTCACGACATCCTGAATATAATCATTTGCATGCAAATAGCGGATCTTAGCATTTGGATTTTTACGATATATCTCATTACCAATTGCCTGCATCAAGTGAGTTTTACCAAGCCCAACCCCGCCATAAACAAACAGGGGGTTATGATTCCTATTTCCAGGGTCTTGGGTAATATGCATACCAATTGCATAGGCAAGCTGGTTAGAATTACCACGAATAAGACTGTCAAAGGTAAAATCTTTATTCAGCTTTGTTGACTGATGTAACTGAGCCAAAACCTCTTTTTCAACTTTCGGCTTAATAGCATTTTTGCTTCTTGAAATCGCAACACTTTCGACTTCAAGCACTGGTTCAGCCTTGGCTATTGAACTCGAATTATTTCCTATTTCCTGAGTTACTTTGGCAGCTACGGGTTTATCCACAATAAAATCTACCTCTGTGCCATTATTAAGCTCCTGAAGAATAGAGCTAACTTTTGTCCAATACTTTTTGTTGATAAAGTCATGAATTAAGCGATTCCCGGCAACCACTTCCATTTTTGAATTATTTGCACGCGGAATAAGATTTCTAAACCAGGTATTATATTCTGCATCTGAAATAATTCCTTGTTCTTTTATCAGCATAACACATTGCTGCCACACAATTTCAAATTCTGTCATTTTTTTCTCAATAATTCATTATACCCACAGCAATAAAAGAAGCTTTTAGTCTATTATAAAACCTAATCAATTACAAATAAACAAATATACAAGACAAGTTCAGATTTTTGTTGAACCAGACAATCTTTGTGCTGTGGCAGATAGACGATTAGACTTTAACCTAACCTTATGTATCCGAAATATCACATTATTTTACCAGAAGCAGGCTTCACTCATCGCTAATTCTTAAAAACCATCCACAACAAAGCAAAATGACTGGTTTTATTTTAAAATTTATCGATACATATCAGTTAATTTTATAGCCATTTGCCATATTTAATTTTGAATAAATCAGTGAGAGTCAATTAGCCTTAATAGCAGGCAGGACAGCGTGTTAAAATACCGGGTTATATTAATATTTCTCAATTCAGGATAAGTATGCAAGTTAATCAAATTCGTAATAAATTTATCGACTTTTTCAAAAGCAAAAGGCATGAAGCAGTAAAATCAAGCTCGTTGATCCCTCATGATGACCCTACTCTTTTATTTACTAATGCTGGGATGAACCAATTCAAAGATACTTTTCTTGGCTTAGAAAAACGTGATTATACTCGTGCAGTTACTGCCCAGAAATGCGTACGTGCTGGTGGTAAGCATAATGATTTGGAAAATGTTGGCTATACTGCTCGCCATCATACATTTTTTGAAATGCTTGGAAACTTCAGTTTTGGCGATTATTTTAAAACTGATGCGATTAAATACGCTTGGGAATTTTTAACTGCTCCAGAATGGCTTAATTTACCAAAAGATAAACTTTATGTAACAGTTTATCATACTGATGATGAAGCATTTGAGATTTGGAATAAAGAAATCGGAATTGATGCTAAGCGGATTATCCGAATTGGTGATAAACCGGGTGGTGGCTCAGATAATTTCTGGCAAATGGGCGAAACTGGTCCTTGTGGTCCATGTACTGAGATTTTTTATGACCATGGTGAAGGTATCTGGGGTGGTTTACCGGGTACTCCTGAAGAAGATGGTGATCGTTATATCGAAATCTGGAATAACGTATTTATGCAGTTTAATCGTGATGAACAGGGTACACTACATCCATTACCTAAGCCATCGGTTGATACTGGTATGGGGATAGAGCGAATTTCAGCAGTTTTACAGCATGTGCATAGTAATTATGAGATTGATTTATTTGTAAGATTAATCGATACTGCAAGTGCAATTACTAATTGTACCGATAAAAATAATGCATCGCTAAAAGTACTAGCCGATCATATTCGTTCGGTATCATTCCTGATTGCTGACGGTGCTTTGCCGTCTAATGACGGGCGAGGTTATGTACT
>JBDHRI010000141.1:0-4080 GCA_039807465.1 Burkholderiales bacterium
GCCATCACATACTGGATTTGCTGGTAATTTAGATACAATTAATGCAGGTCATGCTGTAATGTTGTATTTGTCATAAGCTGGTGGATCTATAATAATTGCAACTGTAGGAAATAATTCCCGTAGGTTTTTCACATAAGCCATCGTTTCCTTGAATGAGTTATTAATAAAGCCACGTAAAACTATTGGTATATTGTATTTAGTTGCCTGTCTGCAATAAAGCAGGATATCATCACGTTCCATACCTTTAAAGCTTAGGAATAAGACTATATCTCCCTTGTTTTCTGATTTAGCCATATTAACCTGATTTTGTTTGATTAGATCTTTAATATTAATTTTATGTGGTTTCAGTTCGGACATATCAATTGCCGGTAATGATGAGACTCCAATTTTAGCTTCTTTGATCTTGGCAATATTTTCCTGTTGGACAGATTCGGTTGATATCTGGCTAATATACTGCCGATTCTGGTTACTGATTAAATCCAGATTAGTAGAAACACTATTTATCTGATTTATATTTTTTGTTTTGATGTCTGATAGGTTTAGGTTTACTGTTGTTCCATCCGCAAGCGCTATTGCGGTTAGGTTGATTAAAATAATCGTTAGTTTAATGTTAGTATTCATGATATAAATCTTAAAACAGACTTTGAAGTACTTTTTTCATAGTACTGTTGAGTAAAAATCAAGGACGTAATAGCGTAACAGATACCTAATCCTGCAATTACAGCCAATATTGTGAGTAGTATTTTCATATGGTTTCCTGATTAATATGGAATGGTAATACCGCTACAGCAATCTCTGCGCTGGTAGATATGATAAGCGAAGTCTTCGCCCATTGTCGGAAAGGTATGTCCTGGAGCCCAACCAGCGGTTGTCCTGCCAAATGGCGAACAGCATTTACCTCCAGAGAATGGATCATCAAAGGTTATTGGATAAACCATACTATACTTATATTCTGTCTTATTCATAATCGGTTGCGGTACAATCGGTGCAAACATCGCAGTTGGACCAGCAGTTGAATACTCCAGTAACTGGCGGTGAAGCTTGGACATAACTCGCTGCATGGTTAAAATGCTATCATCAATTGGGTTTGATCCAGGTAAATTACCATCTAGCGGATACATTACACCCTGACAACCAGCGCTCCAGTATGCCAGTCCACTACTGATATTCCATGCGCCAGGAAGATTGGATACACAATCCATAGCGGCTGTCACAAGTGTCCCCGGATTGGCATAAAGTACTGCATCCGGGTTAAGCCAGAATGTCATGCTGTCATTATTCCAGAGTGGATCCAGTTCAGTCAGATAACCTATTTCAAAGTCACCTAATGATGAGCAGGCAGTATCGATCGGCACTTCTAGCAATGCCAGAATCGGATTAATATAGGTATGGGCATGATAGTAGTTATTTACCTTGACATTGCTGTTAGCAGTTGCTTCGCCCTGACGGTTATACAATGAAGCGATTCCCATGCTAAAGTCTACTCCACCCAACCCAACCATGCAATAAGGGGTTCTGGTTACGTCAACTATCTTGTTGGGTTCGTAATAATCCATGCCGATACCAATTTTATAGCCAAAGATAGTATTACCGGCACATACTGGAGGTGCAACAAATGATCCACCAGGCTGTTCTCCACGGTTAGATAAAGGTAAATCAATCCCGGCAATGTAGAATGGAAACATACAGCCCCAGCAGATGTCAGTAAATGGATTAACAAATTTACCGACACAATTGGCTGATGCTGTAGTACTGATTACTATAGTGCATAAGGTAGTCAGAAGCTTATTTCTCATAAATCTTACCTGCTTTATCCTTTTCAGCTTTGGCTTTTCTGCGTTTAGCCAGCTGGAGATTAACCACTACTAGCAGTATGGCGATGAACCCACACCCTATGCTCACAAGTAATCTCAGATGTTCGCGGTACTCATCATCTTCTTTGAGTAACTGCTTTTTCAGCTGATCATATTCATTGGCTTTTCTGGCCAGAGCTTTTTCTCTGGATTCAACCTGGGCTTTGATCAATGTGCTATTACTCAGCTGATATTGCTTGATCTGATCCTTTAAGCTCAAATTTTCAGAGATTATTTGGTCTCGCGCGACCTTACATTCAACCTCTTTGGCCATAAAGTCACCGGAGCAGCTGGTTAATAATAACAGGATTATTGGAGCTATTGTTTTCTTCATAGTTTTACTTCCTCAATTCTAAGTTTACGTGGTTGAATATTGTCCTGATAGATAATAGTTGGTACATGTTTGATGTCAAACTGACTAACCAGCTTGCCGTTCTGGTCATAGTAGAATAGATGCTTCTTCTGTGCCAGGAGCTCTCTGAATTTAGTTGCAGCGGTTAATACAATACTGCTTCTAAATGGTGAACGTTTACTTTCCATGAGCGCATAGCTAACCTGTTCCGGATCTCGTCCGTCAATAAAGATTAACTCGTTATTAAATGGCATGTAATCTGCTGGGTTTACTACTTGCCCTTTATGGGCCAGAATGGTGTGATCAAATGGATTGATAATATCCTGATTAATTTTGATACTGGGGTCATAGTAGCGTACAGAGCTTTCAATAGTCTTACTAGCCAAAATTACTGGCGGATAATCAATCTTTTGTTCCGTTTGCTTGATAATCTTCTGCTGCATTTTCTTCCAGCTACCATTGGCAACTGCCCTGCTGGCTTGTGATTTAATATGATCAATCAGATTTGGTTCTTCAATTGGATAGGTTTTACCTATCTGTCCAAGATTTTCTGCATAAACATTGATAGCGGATAGATTTATACTGACACAGATACTCAGTAAACGTAGAGATAACCTATTCATCAATAGCTCCCAGTTCCTTACCTTTTAATTCTGGATATATTTGTTTATGTGATGTTGTCAGGTGAAAGAGATAAATCCTGATAGCAAAAAGCATATATTTAATATACCACCAGAATAATTTCAGTAAAAGAATAACTACTGCTTCGAACACATATTTGAATAAAGGATGAATTATATATTTGGTAACTGTATGGCTAATATGCTTAACCAGCGCTCCCACACCAGGAATGATCAGCGATAACAAATATAAACCCAGAAATATCAGCACATAAATTATTGCCTGACGATAATTAAAATCCGGTAAAAATGATGGAATAAGATCATGCATGGTCAGTTACCTTTATTGGCAATTTTTCTAATTCATCAATATCCCATAAAGTTGGATGTTTTACCTTGCGAGTAAATTGTAAGTAGCTATACTCCGGTTTTAATTTCTCAAAAATGGCTTTCAAAGTCGGTGATTTTGTTTTAATCTTTAGATAATCAGTATAGGTACTTCTAACTTCATAGTATTTAAAGTATAGCTGTAAGTATTTATCCAGGATTGATACCAAATATTTACGATATTTATTTGGTACGTATAATAGCTGATAGCGACTGATTTTATTTTGATCAAGCATTTCCAGAAGTTCATTGGTATTCAATTCAACTACTGACTGAAATTTACTGATATTAATGGGTGAATTCAATAATTCAGACCGGAATTCAATTAGTCGCCTCAGATTAACCTGCCTTAACTCCTTGAATTTCAAAATTGCATTTTTGTTGACATAGTTCTGCAATGACTCATCCTTATACATAAGTACATCTTCCATTTCTTCAGTTAGACTAATATGATGACTATCTTCATGGGGTTTCATTCTTATGGCCAGTTTTTTTATATTCAGATAAAATACCTGGCGATTAAACTTTTTATTCTCAATTACCTGTTTAAAGATGTTGCCAGCAAGTATTTCTGCCATTAATTCGCTTCTTAAATCATCATACTCCAAGTCAAATTTGCGAGCAATGCTGCGGATGAGCAGATTACAGAATTTATTGGCATAGGTATAATCTGCAATAATTGTATACGAATCAGGATATTGATTGATATTTTCAATAATTGACATTAGTCCAGCCTTGAACTCTTTATACATACTCATATCTTTAGTTGATCCAGCTTAATGCCAATGTCCCGTTTAGTGTTGCCAGTGGCTAGTTGCTGAATTGCCTTATTATCAGTTTGCTTACTGTCAAAATTTACGACTCTTTG
>JBDHRI010000142.1:0-4078 GCA_039807465.1 Burkholderiales bacterium
CATTCATCATTTAGTGGTAAATCTTTGGGTATCAGTAGTTCTAGTGTTGAATGGCGAAATTTATCCATAATCAGATCTAGTAGGTGCGGGCTTTGCCAGCAGCCACCAGATATCGCAATCTGATTAATTCTATGTAATGATGCGTGATATATAATCCATTTGTCAAGAAGTGTCGCCAGACTACCAAAAAATAAATTTATCGCTTTTTGAGGATTGTTTTCAGTTACCCCAATGGTATAAACTCTTCTTATCAGAGTTGCGATATCTGGTTTCCCATCTGAGCTTAACCTGACTATATCAAAATCCGTTTCAGGTCTGCTTACCATGCTTTCTAGTAACACCGCAGCATTTGCTTCATAATCATTAATGGTTATAAATCCAAGTAGTGCAGCTACACCGGAAAATATGCGCCCCATTGCTGTAGTCTTAGGCACATTACCACTTTTTAAGATATCCATAATTATATTGGCATTAGGTTCTTTTAACAGATGCTCTGGGGTTGGTAAATCATACTGAACACACATAGCAAGAGCCAGTCGCCATGGTTCTTTTTCAGCTAGGTCACCACCCGCAGCCATTAATTCAGGTAATTGGGATATAGTTTTAAACTGTAGGGTTTTAAAGTCAAATTCAATTAACTCTCCACCAAATGCTTCGCCATTCTTCCCATAGCCATAACCATCAAGGATACAGCCAAGGATTCGCTGCTCTAGAAGATAACCATAGCTTTCAAATTCGCCAAGAACTGCCGCAAAGTGTGCGTTATGATGTTGAAGTTTTAGCATAGGTAGGTTTGATTCAGCAGCAAATTGGCTAGTATAAAAATCAGGGTGCAGATCGCAAACGATTAATTCAGGTTTAAAGGCGTAAAGCTGGCAATAATGCTGATAAATTTTCTGATAATAGTTAATTGCCGGAACCTGCTTGAGATCACCAATATATTGCGAAGTATGGATTTTATTATCTTTACTGAAGCTGAATGTTGCTTTTAGACTGGCACCAACGCCTAAAACCTGAGGTAGTTCATAATTAAAGCTATAATTTAGCGGAGTAAGCCCCCGCGCACGTCGAAGTATAATCTTATGTTTGTCAACAATTCTTGTAACACTATCATCAATGGGTGCTATTATTTTACGATTGTGACTGATTATATAATCCGCAATATTCGATAATGTTTCTTCTGCAATCGCATCATCGCCAATAATCGCATCACCTGATAAATTTGCACTGGTCGCAATCAATAACTTATTATTAGCTTTTTCCAGCCATTCATAGCCCTCAGGTTTTCCAAGAAGATAATAAAATAGTAGATAATAAGCTGGGCTATGGGCAAGCATAGTTCCGAGTGTATCTAATTCTGGAGCAATGTTTGCCGGAAGCGGGCAATGTTTCTTTTGCTTTAGAATGACAATTGGGCTTACATTACTTTCAAGTAGTGTTGCTTCCTGTGCATTTACCTCTGCATAGTTATAACGAATTGATGTAGTATTTAATGCCATAACAGCTAGTGGTTTCTTGGCACGTTTTTTAGCAGTTCTCAATCTTGTAATTGCTTTGCTATTTGTCGCATCTGTGATAAGAACGTAACCGCCAGTTCCTTTTAAGGCAATTATTTTGCCATCTTGAATATAACTTGCTACTTTTTCTAGTTCAAGATTAAAGGCTGGACCACAGGTTTTACAGCAGCTAGTCTCAGCATGATAGCGCCGATTTGCTGGGGTATTATAATCATTGGCACAGTTTGTGCAAAGCTTAAAATCTGAGTAGGCAGTATTGATCCTATCATAGGGCAAATTATTAATTATCGTATAACGTGGACCACAATTGGTACAGCTGATGAATGGATAAAGATAATAGCGACTCTTTGGATTAAATAATTCAAACAAACAATCGCTACAGATTTTGCAGTCTGGCGGAATTCTTGTCTGGCTAATATTGCCTGCGATACTATCTAGAATCCGAAAATCCGTAATAGTTGTTGACAGCGAATATTCTTCACAGCTAATCGAGTCGATTATAGCTAATGGGGGCAACGAATTACTTAATTCACGAATAAAATTACTTGCATCCAGTGACGAAATAACTATTTCAACACCATTGCCAGTATTTTTAATCCAGCCTTTTAGATTCAACCTCTTAGCTAGATGATAAACAGTAGGGCGAAAACCAACTCCCTGAACCAGCCCATTGATAATAAGCCGGGTTGCCAAATTTTGGTTCACAATCAATCATTCAGGCATAAAATTGGTGTGCTGCTTCTAGCCAATTAAACCAGCTAGTAAGGCTATCTGGGTTATTGACCGAGAGTGAAACTATTTTTGCTTTGGCGTTAATTTTTTGAATGTTTGCAATACATTGCTCTAAATCAAATTTCAGATATGGCAATAAATCTGTTTTGGTAATAATAACTAATTCAGCACCGAGAAACATATCTGGATATTTTAATGGTTTATCTTCACCTTCCGTTACCGAGATAAGAACAACTTTGGCATGTTCACCAAGATCAAATAAAGCTGGGCAGATCAGATTACCTACATTTTCAATAAATACATAGCTGTCATTATCAATATTTAGGTGTTCCAAAGCATGTCCTACCATATGCCCGTCAAGATGACAGGCTTTGCCAGTGTTTATCTGATAGGCGTTTGCACCAGCCTTGCGGATGCGGTCTGCATCAAGTTCGGTATGCTGATCACCCTCGATTACATTGATTTTATGCTTTTTGCTTAAATTTTTAATTGTTGCTTCGAGTAAGGTAGTTTTGCCTGAGCCTGGGCTTGAAACTAAGTTGAGTGCTAATGCCTTTTTTGACTTAAAGAATAAACGGTTCTGATTTGCAAATTGCTTATTTTCTGCAAGAATTTCTGCTTCAAGATTTACTGTATCTTTATGCTGATGATGCTCGTGATGGTGAGTATGGTCATGATCATGGTGATGATGAAGCGTATCATCACCACAGCCGCAAGTTACACACATGATTTTTCCTTATTACTTTAGTATAATTACATTGTATCATATAAGCATTATAAATAACAAGGTTATGTAAGTAAATTAAGTTGATTAACGATGTATCAAATCAAGTAGCCAGTAGCTATGTGGGTCGCTAGGGCAGGAATATATTCCACATTCAACAAAAGTACTGATGGTATTTCCTGCCAACGTTATAAAAAGTAATGCTACAATCAGTTTTAGTGCTAGAGTTGGTTTACCCTTATTGTAGCTTACTTTTTCACTAATTAGTCCGGCAATAGCGCAATAAATGACTATCAATACAGTAAAAATAAAATTCCAGCTATACATATGTAAACCAAATATTGGGCTACCATAAGAACCACTACCACGCACAATGTGGCGCACAATAAATTCAAGACTTATTGCTATCTGGACAAGACCTGCAATTATTACTAGTAAATAATTTTTAGTATTGCGCGCCAAAAGTAGATTGGATAATAGTCCAAAACTCATTGCATATACTCCCATCCGTGACATAACGCACATCGCACATGGTAAATCATTAACAGCAAACTGATAGCCAAAAGCAATTAGAAGTGTAGTACAAAGAGCCAGAATAATTAGCATATCAAAAAAATTTAGTAATTTATTATAATTCATGGTAATTCCTAAAAACTTACATTAGCTACATGGTGGATAATATGTGGGATGAAAATTGCTAGCCATAAAACCAGAAATATGCCAAAAAGACTATATGATAAGGTTTGTTTATTTTTATACAAAGCTAAGAATATTATATTTAACATAATAAATAAGAGTAGGGGCATGATAGATCCTGAAAGATAGTATATAACATGAATTATTTTAACGCTGTTAGGTTGAGTTTGGAAATAGAAGAAATTGCTATTGCTTATCAAAAATGTTCTGACTATATGGTAGAATCACTTTCTTTAAATCATTTTACTTGTGAGACGTCCTTTGGCTTTGAGGTTGGCATGGGCTAACTTTAATTAGTAGCCGAGTTATACTACAGTTTTAATGAAATTATGTAGAACTTACGCATTGACAACCGATATGATATTATGATTGATACTACGAAAACGCTTTGGAACCTAGATGAAGAAGA
>JBDHRI010000018.1:0-19276 GCA_039807465.1 Burkholderiales bacterium
AGTTGTTTATCTTCGGTATATTCCCAGCGAAATTTATTTGGGCGCATAATCTCCATTGTCCCATGCGTGGTTCTGGTTTTTTTACCTGTTACAACCGTTTGAGTAAAATCTGCCTTCATGGTTTTGGCATTGGATAAAAAATTATCCAATGCTGCTGAATCCGCATAAACATAAGAAGATACTGCGGCTAATATAACTAAAAATTTTTTCATATGTACTCAATATAATATAACTAAATAAACTCGGTTTTTTGTGCCCGGGCTATTAAATTAACAACTTCCGATTTAATATCGGAGTTTTCATAAATTATTCGGTAAACTGATGCCACAATAGGCATATCAATACCAAGACTTTGTGCCTTTAAATGAATTTCTTTAGCCGTCAGAACACCTTCAGCAACATGTCCCAACTCATTAACGATAGCATCAATCGATGTCCCTTTAGCTAATTCAAGCCCAACCTGACGATTGCGAGACAAATCTCCAGTACAAGTTAAGATAAGATCACCGATCCCGGTTAAACCATAAATCGTTTCACGTCGCCCGCCTAAAGCCAAAACCAATGCTGCTAATTCATTCAGACTACGGGTAATAAGTGCTGCACGGGCATTAAAACCCAACTGCATTCCATCGGATATACCAACGGCAATTGCCAATACATTTTTTACTGCCGAGCCAACTTCACTACCAATAATATCATCATGCGCATAGATTCTAAAATTGGGAATACCCTTTAATTTTTGCATCCAGCTAATCGCAAAAGACAGATCAAATGCCGCTAGAGTTATTGCCGTTGGTAATTCGAGAGCGACCTCTTTAGCAAAAGATGGACCTAACAGTAAACCAAACCGTTTAAACTCTGGTAATACATCATGGACAATTTCATGAGAAAGTTTGCCACTATTAGCCTCAAAGCCTTTACTAACCAAAATCAAATCCGGGATCTCTTTAGCTTCACGGCTAATCGCCGCAAGTACTCCACGAACTGCATTTAATGGAGTTGCTATAACAATTAAATCCGCATTACAAGCACTTGAAAAGTCAGAAGTAACAGTAATACTGTCTGGAAAAATCACATCATCCGGAAGATAACCATGATTGACACGTCTAGTCTGGATTGAAAACACCTGTGCCTGATCTCGCGACCATAACAGCACAGGTGCTATTTTACTAAAGGCACAGGCCAAAGCTGACCCCCATGAGCCAGCCCCGAGAACTGAAATACGCATTACAAGATTAGTTTATTGCAATTGTTTCTGGCGCAGTAGATTGAGCTTGAGCCTGAATCTGCGCTTGTTTTTGCTGGTATAAATATGCAAAATTAATTGGCGCAAGAATTACTGGAATAAAACCAGCGCGAGTAGTTAAGTCAGTTACAGCTTCACGTAAATACGGGAATATCATATTCGGACATTCAATATTTTGGATTAAATCAATCTGGTCAGCAGGAATATTTTTTAACTGGAAAATACCAGCTTGATCAAGTTCAACCAAGAACATCTGCTGTTCGCCAATTTTTGCATTCACAACAGCATGTAAAACTGTTTGATAAACACCCTCTTCAATTTTTTCAGTATTAAAGCTAATATTTAATTCAATATTTGGCTGCTCACGATTTAAAAAAATTTGCGGCGCATTTGGAACTTCAAGCGATACATCTTTAACATAAATTTTATCAAGACTAAAAATTGGTTGATTATTTTGTTCTGACATTATATATTCCTTTTAAAATTAAAATTTTTTTATATTAGAATAGCTTCTATTTACCAAGCATTTTATCTAAATCACCACTACGATTTAATTTGGCTAGATCATCAAATCCTCCGACATGAGTTTCACCAATAAAAATCTGTGGAACAGTCATTCTACCAGTAGTCTCAATCATTTTATCACGCTCTTCCGGCAGTAAATCAATGCGAATTTCTTCTATATCAGTTACCCCCTTTTGTGCCAGCAGGTTTTTTGCCATAACACAATAAGGACACGTTTCTTTTGAATAAACTTTTACTTTTACCATGCTAATTGTCTTTCCTACTAATTAAAATGCCACGCCCCGCCCAGTAGTAGGCTGGTAGCGGACCACGAGCCAACGTTTTGTCCATTAGAAGACATACTAACCGGAAGTAAACCACCGTAGTTCATCGCTTCCAAATGCACATCCCACTGCTTGGATATCATATATTCTAGACCTAAACCCATAGCAACAGCCACACCGGTTCCAGAAGGAAGATTACCACCACCAGCACAAGTAGTAGTACAGTACTGCCCCATTTGTGCATAAGCTAAAGCTAACCCTAGTTTCGCATACACAGAAAAATTACTATCTTCTATTGGTAATCTACCAATAGCTAGAAGATCAAGCAACTGAGCATTCAGATTAAAGGTACTATTATCGTTATTTGAGCTAATTGTTGCCCCGGTTATGGTATTTGAATTAAAGAAGTACTGATACCCTAACTCAACACCCCAATTTTTGGTAAACATATAACCAGCATCAAGCCCAAGCTGTGCTCCTGGTGAAGTTGCAGATACAGTTAATTGCGAGTTGCTAATCTGCTGCCCCGCCATACTGTTATTGTAAATAAAATTCTGCCAAGCAATACCAGCATCAAGGCCAACGTAAAATTCTCCTGCCGATGCAGTACCGATTGTAGCAAACAATAATAACAGCTTACGCATAAAGTTCTTTCAATCAAGCAATATTAAAAATTATAACTAGATGAATATAATTATAATTTCTACTACCGCGCTCAGTCTTTGATTGGTATATAATAATGGACATTATTGTAACACAATAAACTAAACTGATTAATCAATAATTTATCGATTAGGGTTAGAAGTATTTTTCTTATTAATCCTTAATGAAGTCTCAGTCGAAAATTCATGAAACTTAATTCAGGCAGTTTTGAGAATGACCTGAATCAGCTCATATAAGATTTTAATCAGAATAAACCCTAAGAAAGACAAACGACCATGATTTTAAGCATGACAGGCTATGCTAGCCGGACATTACAACTAGAATCTCAGATAATCCAGCTAGAGATTCGTTCAGTAAACCACCGTTTTCTTGACCTAACGCTAAAGCTATCCGAAGAAGTAAAGCATTTAGAATCTAATTTTAGGAGTCTAATTGCGGAGAATGTATCTCGAGGTAAGGTTGATGTCAAAATCTACATTAAAGATAACAAAAGTACTTCAGTACAAATTAATCTAAACCAGCCATTACTCCGCGAATATCTAAAGCTATCTGAAGAGCTTCAGAAATTATGTACGCAAAATATCAGCATAAGTATGCATGATATCTTGAATTTTCCAGGCATTGTCAATCAGGAAGCAAGCTTTAGTGAAGAAATGAAGCTAGTATTATTTAACGAGCTGGATAAATTGCTTGCGGACTTTAGAGAATCACAAGCATCCGAAGGGAAGAAAATAACACAACTATTAACCGAGCGAAGCAGCGAAATTTTTAATGTAATTAAATCATTAAAACCTCTAGTAGAAAATGCCACTCTCGAATATAAAGCAAAATTGACTGAACGCCTCAAAGATTTTCTTAAAGAATCTGATGTAAATGACACCAGATTACAACAGGAATTTGCGTTCTTTTGTCAAAAAATTGATGTAAGTGAAGAAATTGATCGCTTGCATGCTCATACAACAGAATTAAGCGACTTACTGACCAAAGGAGGCAGCATTGGTAAACGCTTGGATTTTATCTGTCAGGAGATGAACCGCGAAGCCAATACCTTTGGAGCTAAATCCGTGTCAATCCCAACCTCTAAATGCGCGGTGGAACTAAAAGTTCTCATTGAACAAATTCGCGAGCAAGTTCAAAATATTATGTAGGATTAGTTACTATAAACTTTAGCTGCCGAACCAGTAGAACTTACTTCAAGTTTAAAATCAATTGCAGTAGGTTCGGTAGCAGTACAACTAATATCTTGAGTAGTTTTACCATAAACCCGAACTGGTATCCACTGAGTATCGCTTCCAACTTTAAATTTATTCCCGTCATAAAACTGACATCTATAATACATTTGTTGAATTGAGCCACTACTATTTATAACTGTTGCTTGAATATTAAGAAAGTTATTTATGCGGGCAGAACGAAGATCCTGAATATCCAGATTATCTACATCACCAACCTTCACTAGATGCGCATCAATAGAATTTGGATTTGTCGCACAACCAGAAAGAAACAAAAAAGCAATCATGCACCCTATTTTTTTCATTTTTCAACCTTTAACTTTAAACATCATTTGGAAATTATTGATTCGTCCGGACTAAAATAAACCTGATTACCAATCACTCGCCAGCTTACAATATGATATGCCCCAGTGAGATTCACCTGCAAGCTTTTCTGACCAGCCGCAGTATTTACAGTGATAGTATGTTTACCTCTAGGAACACGCACCCGGCTAAGATAGATCTGACCAGGTAACATCACCCACGCTCGCTCATCTGCACGATTAAGAATAACCCCCGCACCCAAAGCAGCAATATTTAGTAATGTGCTGCCATTCTTGCATGCCGACTGCTCAGCTGCCAAATCACGAGTAGCACGTAGCATATTACGAATAAAAATATTAGGTAAATCATCATGCAGATATCTTGCTGCCATCAGATTTATATTGGTGAATAAATATGGCTGAGGACTCTGACTATCAATGCTATAAGCGTTAGCAAAAGTATTTACCCGATCTGGTACCAATCCAGGAAAAGAGACCGATATACTATTGGCACAATTTCTGCCATTAATAGAATAAAAATATGGAATATTTAGATTATGTGATTTTATCTGTGGGGCATGTCCAATCTCTTCAACTAGTAATAAATCAGTCTGATTTTTTCCAGGTTTATTATTTTTATCAAGATTGGCAATACTCTGATTTATCATCGTATCAGCAGGGTTCAATTGTAATGCCTTTAAATAACCCGGTCGGGAAAGACTATCTTCTCCGAGTGCCTCAAAAACAAATCCTGCAAGATAATGGGAGAAAGCATTCTGATAGCTATTTTTAAGAGTAAGTACCTGAGGTGTGCTAACTGCGGCAAAATCATAATTATTCTCATTATTTGCAGCGAACTGATCATAACTAACCATGTTTTGCGGCAATTCCTGACTCTTTTGCTCCATTTCTGCATATTGGACATCTCGATAGTTCTGGATTAATTGCTCAAGCTGATACATCCGCTGAATCTGTACCCGTGCACCATCCCAATCACCCTGATTAAGTGCATTTAACGCTCGATAGGTTATAAGCATTACCTTCTCATAATCCTTAATCTGATAATCAAGCACATTATCATTTACAAGCGTGGACTGAAAAGTATCCGCTATATTTCCCCAAGTACCATTGTGATAACTTGCTGCCCAAGCATCAACATAAGCATTGGCTGCAATAAAGTTGCTTTCACTTTGTGGGTATTTTATTCCCATCCGTAAAAGACTGCCATACTCAAGATGGTAAAGCACATCATCATTATCATTGAGAGACTGGCTCGCTAAATCCAATCCATTTTGATCTAATGCCGAGATTGTCCGATCTGTTTCCGACTTATAGGACCGCAATGGATTATTGGCACAGGAAACAGTCAGACTAACCACTAACACTAGGGAAAGCCTAGAAAGAACCTTAGTCATTAGGCATCAACCATTGGTTTAATTTTGTAGCCAGTTCTTCTATCCCTTGCCTCTTTGGGGCAGAGAATAGCTGAAGGCTCAGATTCTTGATGCCAAATTCAGATAGTTCTCTTTTTACCTGATTTAAAACCTGAATTTTTTCCTGATTAGTAAGTTTATCAGATTTAGACAATACTATATGTAACGGCTTTTCCGTTACCGCAAAAAATTCGATCATCTGCCAGTCAAGGTCTTTTAGCGGATGTCGTGAATCCATTATCAAAACTAGACCACAAATTTCCTTGCGCTTTTCAAGATAATTTCCCAGTAGCCCGACCCAGTGTTGGCGAATTGCTTCAGGAACTTTGGCATAACCATAGCCCGGCAAGTCAACCAGAAAGACCGCAGGTCCAACCTCAAAATAATTAATATGCTGGGTCCGACCTGGCGTTTTGGATGTAAATGCCAGACGAGTTTGATTGGTTAAGGCATTCAGCAAGCTTGATTTGCCTGCATTTGATCGACCTACAATAGCTATCTCATAATTTGTTTGCGGTAAACTACGTAGATCATTAACCGTAGTATAAAATTTTGCCTGCTGGAAGTTATAACTCATAAAGCATCAACCTGAAGTCAGCTGAGTTATGATATTAAGCCCCAAGATACCGCTAGTATAGGCACTTTGTCCAATTGATGTACAGCTACCCGCTCCAGTAGTACTATTTGGACAAGAATAAATAACACCTGATGAAGTTGCAATATATATTACACCACCGCTATTATCAACAACCAGCGCTACTGGATTTTGTACCGTCCAAGGAAAGGAAGTTAGTGAGCTAGTTTGTGTACTGACATTACCATTTGCAGGAAACAGGTAGAAATTACCTGTAGAAGTAGCGATATAGAGATTATTATTAACATCTGAAACTATCTTGATCACATTAGCTATTGCAGCCCCATTACCTGTCGTTACTGATACCCACGAATTAACCGGACTACCAATAACCCCAGATTCAGCCCATAACCCTCCCGCATTACCAGCAATAATACCAGTATAAACTGTACCACTAGAAGCACTTATCGTTGTATATCCAAGAGCAGTAATATTCCCACCATTGATTCCAACCCCTTCCTGAGAACAGTTATTTCCGGTAGCATTTTGCGTACACACATAAGCATTATTGGCATTGGCAAAAAATAACCGAGTACCTGTTATTGCACTGACATTTGCAGTAGGATTGGTTAGACCCGTAGCATATTGAGTCCAGCTAAATGATTCTTTTTGCATACTGGCAGTATAGACTGAGTTAGAAAGGGATCCATTTGGATTACCATAAATGGTTTGCCCACTAATTATAATATTAGTTGCCCCTTTGATTGAAGAAGAGCCACCTGTTGCATTTCCGGCGTAATTTGAGTTTCCTGAGAAGTAAACTCCGCTATTCCCCGCAAGATAAAGAAATCCATAATAATTATCATTAGCGACGGCATTGGCAATATTTTCAGACTCAGCTTTAAAAGGAGTATTAAACCCACTATTATTGTATGTCTGCACATACCCATTATAAGCAGGACTACTACCCGTTGATGAAATCTGCAAACCTGGAGTCTCATAAACAGTCAAACTCGAAGTAGCACTATTGCCACTAGTTACCCAAGGTAGTGTATTATTAACCGTATAATTAGCGTTGACTGTTATCGGAGTATGAGTTCCAACCCCGAAAGACTCACCAGTTAGCCATAGATAAAAAGTACAGCTACTACCAGGATTTATCGTACTACCCAAACAGTTATTAGGATCATAGCTAGAGCCTTGTGCGCTTGGATAACCAACATTACTAGCACCTGAAACACTCAAACTAAGATTAGTTATCGGATAGTTAGTACTATTAATATAATTTTGACCACCATTATTATTCTGAATAGTAACTGCCATACAATAGGAGGCATTGGTAGAACCATCAGCACAATTCCCCTGCGTGGTAGAGAAATTAATATTATTTTCAACCCCACATGCCACTAGTGTTAGCACTATAGCAAACAGTAAACCTTTTTTCATAACAAAATCCTAATATGGAGTTAACTGCGATGCTGTTTGCATTGCATTAATCGTACCACTGATACCAGTAATTGCTGTCCACTCACTAGATGCCGTACTGATAGTTGGTGAGATTAGATATGCAACTGGTGCCGTTTGACCTGGATAATCATTACTTTGTAATGAGACCCCACCAACAAATACTCCTTGTGCATTATCGACTATGACATTACTAACCGTTCCAGAGAGGATATTTTGTCCACTTGGACTAAGTAACGGGATAAATGCAGCATTACCACTTTCGATATAAACCGAAGGCTGACTACTTTCAATCTGGCTAATCCCGGCATACCAGAAAGGGGTTCCGGCAAAATTAACATTATTAAAATAAGCGATAGAATCAACAGGTAAACCAGGTAAACCAGTAACTCCCGAGTCGGGAACAGATACCCAACTACCACCGTTATACGCCCAAACACCAGTAGCTCCAGCGATATTAAAAGTATTTGTACTTGAAACCAACTGATTGATAACCGTATCCGGTCCAGTAATATAAACACTTGGATTACAAGAAGTTGAAGATATTGTAGTCAGGTTACAATTGTAAACATTATTATTATTTGATACATATAATTGATTGCTTACCACCTGCATAGATGTTAGATACGCCGGATTAACATTGACAGTCCCCATGCTATTCACATCAAGAGAAAAGCTTGTGTATTGCAATTGATAAACTTGTCCCAAAGCGGTTATCAGATAAACATTTCCAACGCTATCTGCAGCCATGGCAAGAATCGAAGCTCCGCCTGGTAATCCACCTGCTCCATTTGGAATCTGATACCAAGAGGAAATTGATTCTCCAGTATATTTATACACATTACCAAAAATATCACCAGTATATACATTACCAAAAGCATCACGAGTCATGGATTTAACCGAGTAACTTTCTGGCGAATTGGCAGAAACAAAAGTATTAATCGTCGGTGATGTATTTTGAGCATTAGTTAGCATTACATTTTGCGGGAAAGTTCCGCCAACGTATAGATTAGAGCGTTCATTAATCGTCGTTCCAACTGAATAGTTTGCATTACCATTGGTATAATTAACCGAAAAATTTAATGGATAGACACCAACTGGCATTGATTCATTTACAATCTGAACATAAAAGGTACAGCTATTTCCATTAGTATAGAGAGTTCTTACGTTTGGTCCCAATGTAGTTACACAATTATTGGGATCAAATAGTGCAATATTACTGATTTGCTGATAGGTATTACTAAATGAACTTGCGCTAACCCCAGCTGCATTATAATCAATCATGCTGGCGGTATAGGTTGTATTACCACTTGGACTATAGGCACTAACATAACTCATGGTAAAACCGTAGCCATTAACCTGAATGTTATTGGCATTCTGTCCGCTATTATTGTTAGTCAAGGTAAGTGCGATGCAATATGGGGAAGTTGCAGGTAAATTTGCATTCATAGGAAACGCAGCTGAATACGTGGTAGCCGTTGATTCATAACCAGGATTTGTTCCGGTAACACATTGCCCTTGTGCAGCACTAAGGCTTATACTATTAGGGGTTTGCGAACAGCCGCAAATAGCACCAACTAGCATTGAAACTGCGATAATCTGTTTTTTCATCTAAATATAACCCCTATTAGAATGCAACATTTTTTGGAGTGCGAGGAAACGGAATAATATCCCGCACATTCTGAACTCCGGTAATATAACTAACTGCCCGCTCCAAGCCAAGACCAAAACCAGCATGCGGTGCAGTACCAAAACGGCGTAAATCAAGATACCAATCAAGCGATGCCGGATCCATCCCCAAAGCCTGCATTTTGCCAACTAATACATCATAACGTTCTTCACGGGCAGCTCCACCAACTATTTCACCAACACCAGGTGCAAGAATATCCATAGCGGCTACGGTTTTACCATCTTCATTTTGACGCATATAAAATGCTTTGATCTCTTTTGGATAATTAGTTACGATTGTCGGTTTACCGACTAATTCCTCACATAAGAAACGTTCATGTTCGGATGCCAGATCAACACCCCAATATAGAGGATTTTCAAATTTGCGTCCAGATTTTTCTAATCTAGCAATCGCATCAGTATAGGTAACCACTTCAAAATCATCATTTACCATTTTTTCCAGCCGCTCAACCACACTCTTATCAATAAACTGGGCAAAAAATGCCATATCGTCGCCATTTTTATCAAGAACAGCCTTGAAAACATGTTTTAACATACCCTGCGCCACTGTCATATTATCATTAAGATCAGCAAATGCCATTTCTGGTTCAACCATCCAGAATTCAGCCAAATGACGAGTGGTATTTGAGTTTTCAGCGCGGAATGTTGGTCCAAAAGTATATACTTTTGATAAGCCCATACAGTAAGTTTCAACATTTAACTGCCCGGACACGGTCAGGAACGACTCTTTACCAAAAAAATCCTGTTTATAATCAACTTTACCCTTATCATCACGCGGTAATTTATCAAAATCAAGCGTTGTTACCTTAAATAGCTCACCAGCCCCTTCACAATCGGAAGCTGTAATCAAAGGTGTATGCACCCAGTAAAAACCATTTGCCTGTAAATAATCATGAATAGCAACCGAAGCAGTATTTCTTATTCGCATAACCGAAGAAATCAGATTGGTTCTGATACGCAGATGAGCGTGCTCGCGGAGATATTCTACCGTATGACGCTTTGGCGATACAGGATAGGTATCCGGATTTTCAACAAAACCAGTAACTTCGATTGTATCTGCAATAATTTCCACACTCTGTCCGCCACCTTGTGACTCGACTAATTTACCAGTTGCAATTACAGCACAATCTTTCGTCAAATTCACAATTTCTGAATTATAATTAGTAAGCTTATTTTCGGCAATCACCTGAATGGCATCAAAACATGAACCATCACTAACCGTAACAAATGAAAGTCCAGCTTTTGAATCTCTACGATTACGAACCCAACCGCGAACAGTTACACTATCGCCAACCTTAGCCACTCCAGCTAAAATCTGTTTTACCGAAAAAACCGCCATATTACCTCTTTATACAAAAATTGCTTTTCCTAAACCCAATGAAACCAGTTTAACTCAAGTCTATCTTGAAGTTAAAAGCTTGACCGCGGGTAATTCTTTACCCTCAAGAAATTCAAGTAACGCACCGCCAGCTGTTGACACATAGCTGATTTTATCAAATAACTTGAATTTATTAATTGCAGCAATGGTATCGCCGCCGCCAGCAAGACTAAATCCATTACTATCAGCAATCGCATTCGCGACTACTCTAGTACCATTAGCGAATTGATCAAACTCAAAAACACCAACTGGACCATTCCAAATAATCGTTCCAGCCTGAGCTATAATCTCAGCCAGATGATTGGCAAAATTACTACCAATATCAAGTATCATCTCACCTGATTTTATATCATCCAAATGCTTTTCTACCGCTTTGGCATCCGGAGCAAACTTCTCAGCCACGACAACATCTTCAGGCAATGGTACTGCCGCACCACGCGCACTCATTTTATTAATAACTTGTTTGGCTTCATTAACCAAATCAGCTTCTACCAAAGATCCAGCAACATCCTTACCATTTGCCATCAAAAAGGTATTTAAAATTCCGCCGCCAACAATAAGAGTATCCACCTTATCCGCCAGATTATTAAGAATCGTTAGCTTGGTAGAAACTTTAGAACCTGCTACAACTGCAACTACTGGCTTTTGCGGAGAAGAAACCGCCTTGGATAAAGCTTCCAGCTCCTTAGCCATCAATAGTCCAGCACAAATTTCTTTGGCATATAAACCAACCGAGTTAGTCGAAGCCTCAGCCCGATGTGCCGTTGCAAAAGCATCATAACAAAAAACATCGCATAATGCCGCATACTTTTTGCCTAACTCTTCGCTATTTTTCTTTTCACCAACATTACAACGAACGTTTTCTAACATTACGATTTTGTTGGCGGCTGGAAAGCTAATTCCATCTTGCCAATTATCAATAACCAGAATTTGACAACCAAGAAGTTCACCTAATCTGGCTGCAACCGGAGCTACCGAATCTTCTGCTCTTACATTGCCTTCCGTTGGTCGCCCGAGGTGCGTTGCTACAATCACACTAGCACCACTTTCAATTGCATATTTAATAGTTGCTATTCCAGCTTTTATTCTTGTATCGTCAGTAATTACACCATTTTCCAGAGGAACATTCATGTCTGTGCGAATAAAAACAACCTTACCCGACAGGTTCAAATCTGTAATTTTATTAAATTTCATTCTAATTCCAATTTGTTACCACTAAAACCTAAACATGCTACAATAGCGCGAGCTAGTTTGTGTAAATATAAAATTAGTATTTTACACCAAAAACAGATTGTTACGACAGCGAAATTAATAAAAATCGCAATTTTAAATCAATAAACACATATGAAACAAATAGTAGTTGCATCGAATAACAAAGGTAAGCTTGAAGAGCTTGATACAATTTTTGCTGCTTATGGTATTGAAATTATTCCACAACAAGCATTGAAAGTCCCAGAAGCTGATGAGCCGCATAACACATTCATTGAAAATTCATTACATAAAGCCAGACATTGTGCACAAATCACAGGGTTACCGGCTCTTGCTGATGACTCAGGAATTTGTGTAACTGCATTTGGCGGTAAGCCGGGCATCTATTCCGCACGTTATGCTGGCACGCCAAAGTCCGACATAAATAATTTAAATAAACTTCTTGATGATATGAAAAACATTGATAATCGGACTGCCTACTTTTATTGTAGTCTGGTTTTTGTTAGATCCCATGATGACCCACAGCCAATAATTGCAGAGGGGATATTTTTTGGCGAAATAACACGGGAGGCGCGCGGGCAATTTGGGCATGGCTATGACCCGATATTCCTGATTCCAGAGATAGGGAAAACTGCTGCTGAGTTAGGCACTTCAGAGAAAAACCGCATAAGCCATCGGGGACAGGCAATGCAACAAATGATAGCGAAACTAAAACAATTTAATTTAATTCTAGGAGAATAAATCCATGCAACATGATCCAGCATTCGCATCTCTTGTAGATGAAATCCGACCACTAATCAAAGAATTAACCGTTACTCAGGTAAAAGAAAAATTTGATCGCAATCAACAATTTGTTTTTATTGACGTTCGTGAAGATCATGAGTGGAATAAGGCATCTTTACCGAATGCCATTCATATTGGACGCGGAATTCTTGAGCGTGATATCGCTACACAGATTAATGATAAAAATCAGGAAATTGTCTTATATTGCGGGGGTGGTTTTCGTTCGGCACTCGCAGCCTACAATCTACAAAAAATGGGCTATACCAATGTATATTCTATGGATGGTGGCTTTAGAGGTTGGCAGGAACATAATTATCCAATTAATAACAAGTAATACTAGTTATTCATAGGAGCATTAAAACCGATAATATCACTAACAAGCAAAATGATAACTAATGCCTTAAAATCACAAGGCACTAGTTATCCAAGGGAAAGTAAATCTTAATTAAGGTAATTGATTAGGAATTGCAACTGCACCACCGGGAGCTGGGAAGTCAATATAAACCTGATTATTTGCTCCACTAACTCCGGAAACAACTACTCCAGTAACTCCAAATACCTGTCTGGTAGTGAGATTAATCACCGCAGGAATCCCGTTAATCAATACCGTCATTGGGGAGGCTGTACCATAGGCTGTTAAATGCGTCAAAGGAATATGATTACCTGTAGTTACTACACTTCCGGCGCCAATTCTCGGGATAACATTATAAACATTTCCAGAAGGCGTTGGGCTTGGACTTGGCGTTGGAGTCGGTAACGGTGCTACAGTTGGTGCTGGCGTTGGCTGATTAGGAGTTAAACCTGTACCAGGTGCCGGAAAATCAATTTCTACATTATTTCCTGAGCCTGTAATATTTGAAACAACTATGCCGTTTACTCCGCTAATTGATTTATGAATCAAATCAATAGTAGTTGGCACACCATTTACATAGACTGTAAATACCGAAGATGAAACCGGAAAAGATACTCTATCAGCAATTACTTCTCCGTTCGCTTTTTTCACAACACTGTTGGCACCAATTCTTGGGAATACGCTATAAGAACCTATCGCAGGTGTAGGTGCTGGTGAAGGAGTTGGAGTTGGGGTTGGTGGTACAACCGCTGGAGTTGGTGCAGGTACACTAGGTGTCAAACCAGTTCCCGGCGCGGGAAAATCAATAAATAACGTGTTACCCGGTTGAGATATTTGTGAAACAACTACCCCATTTACTCCAACTACATTTTTAGTTAATAAATCGATTACTGTGGTTGTACCATTTACCAATACAGTAAGTGGTGAGTTCGCATAGAATGTGGTATAACTACCAAGGGGCTGCCCAGATACTGTTGTAACAATACTACCATTACCAATCCGGGGAGTCACAGCATATTCACCAGAAACCGGGACTGGAGCTGGTGTTGGTACTGGTGTTGGCGAAGGTACAGGAGTCGGTACTGGCGATACAGTCGGAGTTGGACTTGGAGTCGGCACAGGACTTGGTACAGGTGTAGGAACTGGTATTACTACATCATCAGCTAGGGGAACAATATGAATCCCACCCGCAGAAGGCGCCGGAAAATCAATTGAATAATCACTAGTAGAAGTATGATTAAACACTACCCCTGAGAGCATAGGACTATTTGGCTTGACAATTAATGGGTCAAGGTAGATTTTGGCATCCTGCCCATTTAGATTAAGATGAAGTGGCATACTTACATTACTTAATACCTGATCATTGTGAAGTACAGCATTGTTATAAGTAACTGTCGAAGTTGCAGGAATATGCACTGTAATATTGTATTTTTTGGTATCAACATATGGATTTGGAATTGTTGTACCGGACATATCGTGTAATGTAACTGTCAGTACTCCCGGACTAGCTGCATTTGGTTCGTGTAAAGTACCATCCTGACCCAACGCATCATCATAAGCAAAGGTATAAACTGGCTGATCATGCCCATAACTGTGTAATGCTTTTGAATATAAATCATACCAAGGTCCACCTGGCAGATTAAGTAATGAATTAAACGTAAAAAATTTACTGCGATTATTATCAAAAAAGCTGCGATTAATAATCGTACCACTTGGCGCAGGCAATAACCCAACTTCAAAAGCAGAAGTCAACTGGCGGATTATAATAGCTTTTGGCGTATTATTAGCAGCATCAAAAGTATCACCAGCCCCACCAAAAAATGGCGTTGAATCATTTGGCATATCGACGATAACCGTATTATTAGCTGCATTTTTAAAAACAAACTGATTACTAGCATTGACTGTTCCAGTATAAATATCATTAGCTGTACCAAGTTCACTACAATCAATTTTTAACGTATTACCATTTTTATAAAAATTAAGCATCGTATCAATATAATCAGCAAGATAATCTTTATCAAATGGTACCGTACCAGCCAGATTAGTAACCATAGCTTTACCTGGAGCAGTTAAACGAAGATCAGTTGTTGCCCCAGAGCTTGAATTAATATATTTTAAAACTAGCTTACTCCATTCATGAGTAGGAGTCTTATCTTCAGTAGCAAAAATATTAGCCACATCATTATAAATAGTATTTCTTGAAACGGTAAGTCCAGCCTTCTGTACTGTTACTGATGATGGCTGCTCCATACTTATTGGCATTGAGAAGAAATCTACTGCGGTTGGATTTGCCCAGACACCAATATCATTATAGCTAAATTCAACCTTGTCATAAAGTGTATAATAATTGGCATCACGTGGATTAAATCCATCGGGGTCGATAACCAGTCGGCTATTTGGATCATAATACAAATCTAGTGGTTGACCAATAGAAAAATAGATCCGCCCGGAAATAACTTTTGGCAGATAAACCAAAGTATTACCAGCACTATCTTTGGGTAAGTCATTTAATGATATTTTTTCGTAATTATATAAGATTGTATTAGCATTAGTTATTTCACAAGTTCCGACTCCATTTGGATCAAACTTCATGATACATTGATCATTGCCAGAAGTAGCTTTTATGAAGAGATAAACCGGAACACCACCAAGATTGGTATGGTTGACTATTTTTAGTGGTAAGTAACCAGCTTTTGCCTGCCCGGCACTTTTCGCGCTAAGGGCTATATTACTTGTTGTAGTTGTACCTACTCCACCACCATTACTACCTGAATTATTTGAGTAGCAAGCTACAATAATCGGGCTAAAGGCGACCAGTATTGATTTGCGTAGAATTGAATTCATTTTTACTTCCCTTGTAAAAGTCATAATTCGTTGACAGATCTGATTATCCCATAAACAAATTAATTTGAATAGCTGCCAAAGTGGCAGAGGGAAGCCATTTAAAAAAGTAAATCACCCGAAAACAAGCGATGTTTAAAATAAAAAATTCCGGGAGTAGCTTCCCCGGAATTGATACAAGATACAGTAAAGTAGTAGGCTTAATTTACTAATGGGCAAAAACCATAGGAACCTCGATTGCAATCAAACGGGTATTTTTAAGTACTTTAAAAGAAACCTCGTTAGTCTCACTAATCGCAATCGCATCACGAGCTGCTAATGTAGTATTATCCAACTGAATTTCACCATTAATTAACATTAAAAATACGCCATTACCAGCTTTTTTCATCATGTATGAAGTTTCCACATCCTGAGCAAATTCAGCCAGTGAAATATATGCATCCTGATTAATTTTAAGACTATCGCCATTATCATCCGGAGTAACTAGCGTATGCCAGATATTTTTTTGTTGCAGGCGGTCAGTAAATGATTTTTGATCATAGCCCGGTTTTATGTCGCGGTATTTCGGAAAAATCCAGATTTGAAAAAGATTTAAATCTTCAGTCATTGATGGATTACGTTCACTATGTGTAATCCCTGAGCCAGCGCTCATTACCTGAATTTCTCCGGCAGTGATTTTTTCCCAGTTCCCCATGCTATCCTGATGTTCAATAGTCCCACTATGTACGACCGTAATAATCTCCATATTATTGTGTGGATGAGTAGGAAACATGCTATCTGGTTTTATATAATCATCGTTTATTACCCGTAATGCACCAAAATTCATCCGATTACGATCAAAGTACTCACCAAAACTAAACGTATGATAAGTATCAAGCCAGCCAAAATTCAAATGTCCCCTGGAATTAGCACGAATAATTTCTGTATTCATTTATTTCTCCTCAATTAGATCTCTTTCATAACCCCTATTTTGCTGTTATGACCTAAATATCGCTGAAGTCATCGAAAGCGAACCATAAATTACCGCTTGGTTAAATAACTCCACCTCATCCGATTGATTTGCTGCTCCGACTGCATATAAAAGCGGAATAAAATGATCTTCAGAAGGCACAGCAAGTCTCGCATCAGTTAACCTGTCGTAATTTAAAATCGCAGCATAATCCTTTTTAATTAGCATCTCACCGATAGATTTATCAAATTTTTCAGCCCAAGGATAAGCATTTCCAAGATTATGCCAATCAAGCAATCTTAAATTATGAACAATATTACCACTAGCTAAAATCAAAACTCCTTCTTCGCGTAATTTGTAAAGTTTACGCGCAAGCGCATAATGCCAGCTTGCAGTTTTATCGCGCATAATACTCAATTGAATAACCGGAATATTTGCTTCCGGATACATATGACATAAAATGCTCCAGACACCATGATCAAGCCCCCATTCCTGATTAAGAAATATTTCTGGCAATTCACAAGTTATTGATAGCATTTCTTTTATGTGGATGGCAAGCTCCGGATTTCCCAAAGCCGGATAATTAAAATTATGGAGCGCATCGGGGAAACCATAAAAATCATGAATAGTTTGATTTTGCTTCCTACTACTTAATGCCAGCTCATCAATATACCAGTGAGCAGAAATTGCCAGAATTGCTTTTGGAGCATCAAAGCTACTGACAATCTCCCTCCATTTACTGGTAAACTGGTTATTTTCCAAAGCATTCATTGGTGAACCATGTCCAATGAATAGTACTGGCATTAATTTTGTCATAATAGTCGCCGTTAATTAAATCGCAATACAATCTCAGCAACATGCTTACCAAGATGCTTGGCAGTATCTAAATCACCTTTTGGAGGAACAACATCCGCTCCCAAATCAGAGTCTGACTGCGCATAAGCACCAAGAAACCCACCCATACGATTTAAGTCATTGCGTTCAGACTTAGATGAGTTTGCTGGTAGTAAATCAAGAGGTACCCATAGCATACCATGTTGTCCAGCAAAAGTTACCAATTGCATCATTGAATTAAACTTATCCCCATTAAGGCTTGCTGAATTGGTGAATCCGGCAGCCAGTTTATTTTGCCAAGTACGATTCATCCAAATTCTAGAACTAGCTTCCATAAATTTTTTAAATTCGGCAGAAATGCTACCCATATAAGTTGGTGCACCAAAGATTATCGCATCTGCTGCATTCAAATCATCCCAGTGCTGCTCAACATCAGTAACACTAATCAATTTTGCTGTTACTCCAGCTACAGAACCAGCACCTTCAAATACTGCCTGCGCCTGCTTAGCTGTATGTCCATAACCACTATGGAATAAAACTACTACTGATTTCATACTATCTTCCTTAAAAAATTTTTGATTAAGTGATTCTAACATAGCCCAATTTTAAATAAAATCCTCTAAGCATAAGTTTTCAAACTATTGCAGCAAAGAGTGATAAAATATATTCATATTGAATACATTCAGGAAAGTTAGAATGGAAGATGAAATCATAAAACCCAAACAGTTTGCGCAAATGATAGGCAAATCTGTGCTAACACTACAAAGATGGGATCGTGAAGGAAAGCTACCTGCCAAACGCTCAACAACGAATCGCCGCTACTATACCTATCAGCAATATCTTGAATATATTGGAGTTCATGCTTCGGTATCCGCAAAAACTGTCGCCTATTGCAGAAGTTCATGTGCACTTGATTATAATGATATTGAATTACAAAAACAGCACATTACTGAATTTGCACAAAAAATGGACATGACGATTGATGAATGGTATATTGACCATAATAGCAGTCTTAATTATCAGCGAGAGCATTTTAATTTATTAATGGAACAGATCGAGCAGGGAAAAATTCGGATGCTATTTCTTGCGCACAAAGATCGGCTGGTAAGATTTGGCTATGAATGGTTTGAAGCATTTTGTAACCGACATGGAACAAAGATTCATCTGGTTTGCCAAAGCCAGTTTACTCCCGATAAAAAGGAGCTTCTGGCTGAATTAAAACTGATTATAAACATGTTTAGCAGTAAGATCAAAGAATTAGGGAACCAGAAAGAGCAGATTATTGAACTAATAAATACCCTCGAAAAATAACACCTCCGTATATCATAACCCAAAATCCAGACATAACACCCTGATATAAAATAGCAAAATTCACAGAAGCTCAAGTTATCCATAAATGGATAACTGATATTCATAATCGTCTATTTTCATTTATCCGCTAAACAATTATAATCTTGCTTACTGGGAAACTTCTTGTAAGAAGTCCCACATTTTCTTCCCCAATTGGTCCGGATATTATGTTCGGGCCTTCTTTTTTGGTTG
>JBDHRI010000143.1:0-4019 GCA_039807465.1 Burkholderiales bacterium
TAGAGGTAGCTAAAAGAAATGAATTACCTCAATTTGTCGTGTTACCCAAGCGCTGGATTGTTGAACGTTCCTTTAGCTGGCTAGAGAAATGCCGTCGGTTGTGGAAGAATTGCGAACGGTTAATAAACACCAGCATGCACATGGTGACACTGGCATTTATTAGTTTGATATTAAAAAGATTTTGAACAGGTTCTAAGGAAGATTTGTTCAATTTGCTGATTATTTAAACCAGAATTTTTTAGTAAATTAAGTAGATCTCTTAACCAATCTTGTTTCATGAGTGGGAAGTTTGAGCCATAGCAAAGCTTATTCATTGAGATCTTATCAATGAGTATCTTTACTATCTTGGCACGATTTTCCCAATTATCATTCATCTCAAGACCGGATAGTTTAAAAAACACATTACTCTGCGCATATTTATCAAGCATGGATTGCCAAACCATGAAGTCTTTATTATTTATCGATAATGGTAGTCCACAATGATCAATAACCGTTTTAACTTTACTCTCAATAATCAATGGGTAGATTCGTAATAGCTGATTAGAATACATTTGGCAATCATAAATATAACCATGATTTTCCAAAGTTTTAAGATTTGCAAGAAGATTTAGCATTTTCTTCTCATCCAGTGTAATATCACTAGTACACGGTGAGTAGCTGCTATGTCTTGAAAAAGAACAAATATCGCGAAATCCAGCAATAAAATCAAAAGATCTAAATTTTGCTAGTTCCTCATTAAACTGTTCCGGATTTTGGGTTGTATCAATGTAGGCTATATGTTTGTATAAGATATTTGGTGGCAATGACTTGCTAAGTTGACTAAGCCATTTAACTTCGCCCAGAGTTTTATCACCATCTGCGGCTTCGATTGTAATAAATCCAGCTAGAGAATGCTCTTTAGCATAGAAATTCATTAACTCATTTAATGTAAAATTCTGCATCAAATGCGGGTCATTACTCTTAACGACCCAAGAGTTTATTTTTTGCTTTAAATCCCACAGATGGAGATGACTATCAATAAACTGCATCAGTTAGTCAAAAATATAGCCAATTTTACGTTTGGCAGCATCAAACAGCAATTCACTATCACTAACTTCCAAATGATCATTATGATTACGCCATAATTCGTATTTAGCCGCAGTATTGATAACTGTTTCTTCACTCGGGTATTTGATTTTTCCACCAGTTGAGCGGGTTAAAACATGTAATTTACAGCTGGTTTCAAGATAATAATGAAACCAAAACGCTTCGGTTATTGAAGCGCCAACGCTGATAAGTCCATGATTCTTCAATATCATTGAATATTTACCCTGCATATCGTGGAGTAAATGATCTTGTTCATTATCATTAATAAACAGAGTTTCAAAATCATGATAGCCAATTTTGCCATGAAACATCATTGCAATTTGATCAAGCAGTAGCAAATCTTCCTCAAGATTGGAAACCGCTACACCATAAGTTGAATGGGTATGTAAAATACAGTTTATTTTTGGGAAATTACGATATACCGCCCGATGAACTGTAGTTCCATTCTTATTTATCTGAAAGCCAAATTTACTCTCAAGAATGTTTCCATCAAAATCAACTTTTACCAGATTTTCCGGCGTAATTTCATCAAATGCCAAACCAAATGGCAAAATCAGTAATGCATCTTGATTTGGTATCCGAACTGATAAGTGAGTTACAATTAGATCACACCAACCATAATAATCAAAAACTCGGTATAAATAAGCAAGCTGCTTACGTAAATTAGCTTCATCAGTAGCGCGTGCATTAATAATATTATTTTTTATGCTTTGATAGTTTAATTCATTCATTTATTTAACCTCGAAAACTCTTGATTTCATCACAATTGCATCATTTAATTCGATACCAAGCCCCGGCAATTCAGGAACTGTCATATAACCATTTTGCGGTTGATAATCCTGAATACATAGTTCACGGTTCCAGTCTTTAGTTGCATAAGTATGATGTTCATGAATATAGAAATTAGGAATTGCAGTTTCAAGATGTAATGAAGCAGCAGTTGCAACTGGACCACCGCAAACATGTGCTTGAACCTGAATATCATACATATCAGCATAATCACAGATTTTTTTGGCTTCGGTAAAGCCGCCACATAAACCAATATCTGGCTGTAAAATATCAATCGTCTGATTCTCAAAATATGGTCGCATCCCGTGGCGCAGATAAATCCGCTCTCCCGCGGCTAATGGGACGGTCAATTTTGCTGCAACTTTGTCATGAAGCGCGCTATTAACATAATTTACTGGTTCTTCCATGAAAGCACAGTTAAACTCTTCGGCAATTTCTTTGCCAATCTGGATTGCAGAGGTCGCCCCAAGAAGACTATGGCACTCAAGGAATATATCTACTTTTGCCCCAACTGTATCGCGAATTGCCTGCATTCTGGCTTTTACTAAATCGAGTAAATCAGCTTTGAATAATTTAGTCAAATCATATAAGGTATTACCATCTTTATCATAAAACATTGGATTAACCTTAACTGCATCATAACCTTCAGCTAGAGCTTTTTGAGCAGCTTTAGCATAGTCTTCTGGTTTGATCAGTTTTTTGGCTTCTGGATCCCAGTCAAATTGTAATTGGCTCGCATAAGTGCGCAATTTTGGATTGACCTTGCCACCTAGTAGCTGATAAACTGGAACGCCAAGAGCCTTACCTTTAATATCCCATAGTGCAGTATCAATCGCACTCATTGCTGCATAAAATACCGCATTGCTACCTTGTGCCCAGAAACCCTCACGAAACATTTTCGACCATAGTAATTCAGTCTGAAACGGATCAAACCCGATTACTCTGGCTTTAACGATTTCATTGATCATATTAGCTGCAGCACTATGCCCCCAGTCGTAAGCTAATCCAGCTTCGCCAACGCCAGAAATACCTTCATCGGTATGAATCCGGACAAAAACCGGATGCCATTGCGGACGTTTAGGGCATTCCATATCAAAAATTTCAACGCGAGTAATTTTCATTATTTATTTTCCATAAAATATTTCTAGTCTAGCGGGCAGTATAACCACCATCAATTGGAATCAATGCACCAGTGACATAGGCAAGATTATCTAAACTTAATGCAAATGCGAGTTCTGCCACTTCTTGTGGTAAACCGATTCTGCCTAATGGTTGGCAATCAGCTTCTTCTTTTTCAATTGCATCAAGACTTATGCCTGATTTTAGCGAGTAATTCTCGATTGCCTTACGATATAGTGGCGTATCTATTGTTCCAACTCCAAGGCAATTAGCCCGGATATTATACTTGGCATAATCAATGGCAATGCTTTTAGTAAGCTGAGCTAGTGCAGCTTTCGTCATACCATAGGCAGCAGAATTTGGCTTGGCTACTGTTGATTGATCAGAACCGATGGTTATTATACTACCACCTTTTTTCTTCATTAGCGGCAAGCTATGTTTAATTACTCGCCACGCTCCCAGCAGATTTAGATTTACCATATCCATTAAGCTATCATCATCGGTAGCCTCAATTGAAGCAGACAAATGTTTCCCTGCTGATATAATCACAGTATCTATCGTAGCTTCACGACTTCTTATATCTTCTAATGCTAGGGTAATTTCATCATTATTGCAAACATTCGTCTTTAGGTAACGATAGGCAGGATATTTTTGTAAAATCGGGTTATCATTTATATCTAGGTTATAGACCCGATAATTATTTTGTAAAAATTTCTCACTACACGCCGCGCCTATTCCTGATGCGCCTCCAGATATTAGCAATGTTCTCACAGTAAAAATTTTCCTATTTTTTCTTATCTACGCCAATGGGCAATTATACCGCAGAAAAGAATTGATTTGCAGCTGGTCGCAAAATAAGAGTAATTAATAAGCTTCAATATGTTGTAATGGGATTTTTACATTAAATAATAGGTCTTTGGAAACCAGTCGATCAAAACCAAGTTCAAGAAGTTTATTAAAAGCTTCTGATCTGAAAGAGTATGAATATTCCTACTCTATCTTCCAGAAGCGCACTATCATGGATG
>JBDHRI010000144.1:0-4011 GCA_039807465.1 Burkholderiales bacterium
TTTTGAAAGAAGAAATACATGAGTATTATTCAAACTTTAGGATAAGTGCGGACTTAATTGAGTTGCGTAATCTTGTGCTAGTGGCTGAATTAGTGGTGAAAAGTGCTTTTAAACGTAAGGAAAGTAGGGGGTTACATTATAGTCTTGATTATCCCGAAATAAATTCAGATGCCGTCGATACAATTATTGGGCATAATGACTAGAGTTGGCTAGAAGGCTTTATTTGCAGTACATTATTATTTATGATACAATTCGTGATTAAGTATCAATTTTTATTAAAGATTTGAATTAAGGGCATTACTATGCAAAAGAAACGTCAAGGTTTTACACTTATCGAGATTATGGTGGTAATTGTAATTATGGGTATTATGGCTGCTTTGGTAGTACCTCGTGTAATGGGAAGTACTGATCAGGCGCGTACTGCTGCTGCGAAAGCAGATATCCAGTCTGTTATGACTGCATTAAAACTTTATAAATTGGATAACATTCGTTATCCAACACAGCAACAAGGTTTGGATGCTCTGGTAAATAAACCATCAGTGGCACCAATTCCAAATAATTACAAAGCTGGGGGTTATCTTGAGAAATTACCTAAAGATCCTTGGGGCAATGATTATCAATATCAGAATCCTGGTAAACACGGTGAGGTTGATGTTTTCAGTTATGGTCCAGATGGAGCCACTTCTTCCGGAACCGATGGTCAAGCTGTAATTGGTAGCTGGCAATAAACGATTAAATCAGAGTTCGTTTCAAAATTAGAGTTGTTTTCAACTCTAATTTTTATTTTGTGGAGGCATTGTGCATAAGCCAAATGGCTTTACCTTAATTGAAATGATGCTGGTTGTAGTAATAATTGCGGTTATGACTACGATTGTTACCCTAAGTGTAAGTTCACCAAGTTTTGGTCGCTTTTTAGTTGGTGCAGAGCAGTTTTCGAGCACGTTATCTGTATTGTCGGATGAGTCGATTTATAGTGGTGATGTTATTGCCTGTAAATTGACTGCAACATCGATCAGTTGTAATCGGTATCGGCAGGGTGATAATGAGTGGACTGAAATTGATATGCGTAAGGTAGTTTCATGGGGCTGGCCAAAAGGGTTGAAAATATTAAAGGTTTTAGTTAATGGTGTTCCACTGAAGGACAATGAACCGATTAGATTTTTTCCTAGTGGTGATAATGCAAGTTTATCAATTCAGGTTGGTGATGATGAATACAGTGCTTGGATTGACAGTGACTTAGTTGGCCGCTATAAGGTATCCAGTTAATGCAAAATGCTTCTACTAAAGGCTTCACGCTTATTGAGTGTCTGGTGGCACTTTTTATTGTGGCTGTAGTTTTGGCATCGGCAACTAGAGCAATTGGGCTTATCATTAGTGATGTACATGATAGCTTTTTGCGTGAAGTGGCAACATGGGTTGCAGAAAATGAATTTAATCAGTTATACATAAACCAGCAATATCCTGATGTTGGTACAGTTAAAAAATCCCTCACTTCTGCAGGGGTAAAGTTTAATGTTGTTGAAGTAGTAAGTAATACTCCCAACCCGTATTTTAGAAGAGTTGAGATTTCCGTTAGCCAGTCAGATGATCCTGACTATACTATTTTTAAGACAATTAATTTTATAGCACAATACTAGAAAAATGAATATGGTTAATACCTCCAGACGGTTAGGGTTTACTTTAATTGAACTAATGGTTGCCATTGTTATTTTTGCAATCATTTCAACTGTTTCCTATCGCATGATTACAAGCTTGGTGAGAACAAAGGAAATTGCTGGAGAAGCACAGGAAAAATGGGGTAATCTATCTCTGGCTATATCTAATTTTGGTATGAGCTGGAATAGGGTAATTCCTTTGGTGGTACGGGATCAAAATGGTGGATTATTGCCAGCGGTATATGGTAAATCAAAATTAAATGGAATGTATGACTCTCAGCTTGAAATGACACTCAGTGGTTTTTCTGGTGATAAAATCTATGGTACTGTTCCACCTAAACGTATTGGCTATCGTTACTATGGGAAAACATTATACCTTGTAACTTGGCCAGTATTAAACCGGGTTGTTACAACTCAGCCAGATATTGATGTCTTGATAGATAATGTAACTAAATTTGAAATAACCTTTCTATACCCGGATAATCAATGGCGAAATACTTGGCCACCACAGGGCGGAGACATTACCTCTTTACCACGTGCAGTTAAAGTAGTTATGGTATTAGCTTCTGGTGAAACCGTTGAAAGAAGCTGGGCATTGACGTGATGACAAAGAATAATCGAGGTGCAGCACTAATTACTGTAATGGTAATAGTTTTTATTGTGATGACGATTATTGCTAGTCTCGCAACTACTAATTTCAGAATGTATAAAAGACTGGTTAATCGCCAGTTACGTGAACAATCAACAACCATTGCTTATAGTGCACTTGATTTTGGACGGGCTGCCTTAGGAACTAGTGGTGCGACCTCTTCATTTGATTCGCTTCAGGATGTCTGGGCGCAGGGATTACCAAAAACTAAAGTTCTTGATGGTATTTATATGAGTGGTTCTGTTGTTGATGAACAGAGTAAATTTAATATAAATGATCTTGTTAGCCAAGGAATCGTAAATCCGAATGTGTTAAATCAGTTTAGCCTGCTCTTGCAATATTTGAATATTCCACCTTCGCTGGCATATAATATTGCCTACTATATTGCAGCTCCCCAATACCAGGGAGATATAATGTCGCAATATACAATGGGCAAACCCGCGTATAGTCCAGCCGGAAGGCCATTTGTTGATTTATCCGAATTAATTCTGGTTAAGGGGGTAAATCAGGATATTGTGCAAAAATTGGTTAAATATGTTACAGCAGTCCCTGTTAATGGTAGTACCCTACAAAATGAAAGTTCCATAGAAAGTGCTCCTAGTGGTGGATTTGGTTATGGTACAATTGTGAACGTTAATACAGCTTCGGCTGAAGTTATAGCTGCTAAAAGTGGTATTCCTTTGCCTGTGGCACAAAGAATGATTAGTTACCGTTCTGCCCAACCATTTAATAATACTCAGGCAGTAACTACTTTTTTATCTCAGAATGGTGTTAATACAAGTAGTTCCCAGCCACAGCCAAATAGCAAAAATCAGCTTAATCTAGCTGGCTTGGGGGTTAGCTCCAGCTATTTCACAATTCATGCTGTTGTTGATGATCAGGGTGATGAGTTTCGTTTTGTAGCATTTGTTTTTAGGCAAAATCGTAGTGGTCAATGGCCACAAATTTTATGGCAACATCCAGAATGACATTATTACGTATATTTATAGAAAAAGAAGATTTAAGCGCAGTAAGCTGGCAGTCATTAAATGGCAGTGAGCTAACTGATTCAGGAGTTGCACCACTGGAAGAGCTGGTTGGTGAAAATCTGGATGCTATTGAGGTATATTTGTCACCATATTTGGCAACAATAATTAAGACAAATCTTGGTGATGTAAGTGATAAAAGAATTAATGATGAGTTCTTGCTTGGAGCCGTAGAAGATAATTTGGCTGAAGATATTGAAGAGTGTAAACCTATTTTAATGCGGATGTCTGACGGTGTAGATTATATCGCAATTTTAAATCGTAACTTTTATTTACTTTTACTTAATAAATTAAGTAACCATGTAAAACAGGTAAGGTTTATTCAGCCTTTTCCATATACAACTGTTTTTGAAGAGGGTAGTTGGACAGTATATCTGGTAGGTAATAATAAATTTGTCCGAACTTCTTTGTATGAATATTTTATTTTGGATGATGCTGAACCAGTACCAGAAACGTTACTTGATTTACTACAAACATATGAAAAAGATTCAATAATCGTTTATTCTGAAAATAGTCAGGTGGTAGAATTACTTTCCTCTAAGTATAAGTTAGACTGCAAGCAATATGCTGAATTGACATATGGTGTTGCCAACTGGAATTTTTATAACGAGAAAAGTAAGCGTTTTAATATAAAAATTAATGAAGATTCCAAAGCTAAATTGATTAGGCTTGGCAGATTTGT
>JBDHRI010000145.1:0-3978 GCA_039807465.1 Burkholderiales bacterium
CATCGTTACTCCAGAACGGCTCATAACTGGTTGATTGGTCCCAATTTTGTCCTACTCCACTTACATACATGCCAGAAGTAGTTTTAACTGGGGTTGGACCTGACGGTGTCGGGGTTGGAGTTGGTGTCGGGGTTGGCGTAGGCGTTGGGCCATTGTAGCTATCCCAAGCTTGTGAACCAAAATCCCCAGTAGGCTTATACACCAGACTGTTACACCAACTGCTAACACTAGGCTTACATACATATTTGTCCCCCGTATCAGCATCCAAAACAACGGTACCACTTACATAACTACCAATGCCATCTGGATAAAGATATTCGCCTGGCCCTGGAATTGGTTTTGGCGGTGGCTTAACAGGATCTGGATTAGCTGGTCGTGTACCAATATTCATGTTTAAAATGGTATTGGTAAAGCCGCCTGATACTGCCGAGTAATTCTTGTAGGAAGTCGGGGCATAATCATTTGTTGTTGCCCACATCATTACGCCGCCATATTGGACCGGACTATAAGTAGTAGTTAGTGTATTTATATCACTTTTTAATTGACTTAATATGTTAGCTTGATTCTCCCCTGATGGCCACATATTATAGATATTCCATGCATTACTTGCAGCTGCACTATTGGCTACCGTACCTATTACTATTTTAGTCGTGGAAGGGATACAAATTTTTGTGCCACTACACTCTTGCTGATTGGCGATAGCTGCTATGGCTTTGGCCGTATTGAAGTAAAATTTTTCATTATTTTCTGCCACATTATCAATGGTAAAACCACCTGAGTTATAAGTTTGAATAAAAAGAGCATCAAATAATCCGGCATTAATCGCTGATTGATAATTATTATTTACCCCTCCTGAGGTCAGCATTAAACCATTAGGCTTGACCGAACTTACATTACCACTTCCTATGACTTGTGGAGCCCCGGTGACTATGTAACCCTTGTTTTTAAATTTTTGTGCTAGCTGTTGAATTGTATCAGAACTAATTCCATTCTCAAGATCCAAATCAACACCATCAATTTTGTGATTGTGGTTACTATTATAATTATCAATTTGACGAGTTATATTGTTAAACACCGTATCGACATTAATTGATGAAGTAGCGTTTTCACCACCAATACTTAGCAGGTTAATCGTTGTTGACTGAGTTTTACTAATCGCTTTCTCAATTGCTGATTTCATACTAGTGCTGAATGAGCTAGCGTTTAGATCGGCAAAGGCAAAGATTAAAACATTTGGCGTCTGATACCCACCATCCTGAATTTTGCTAAGCGCTTCGAGGGCTGTAACGTCAATATAAGCCGCACGAATAAATTTGCTGTCAAATGATTTATTGCTGGCTACCTTGCTGGGTGACTTGATCCCTCTACTTGAAAAAGCCTGTAGCTTACTCATATTTGCCTTACCCCAAGGCAGGATTCCTGAACCACCATTACTATAATATTGATTTGCAGCAAACCCAGTTAACGTAACTAGACTTCCCAATAAAATATAACTAACTTGTTTAATCTTTGGCATATCTGATTTCCTAAAAAATTAAAAATGTTTGATTATCACTTAGCACAGTTTCCGTTAATACTAACGTTTTTACATTTTTCATTAGCTAAGCCTAATTGCTTGGTTAACTTTTCTTTGTTTAGTCTGTGCGATACATGTGCCGTTTTGTTTTCATTAGGAACATAAGGCGTTGTATAAACATAACAGATGGCCTTATCATTACTTGTGGCATTAACAAAACCAATACTAGTGTTCACATATTCTTGACAATCCTTTTGCGTCAAACAAACCGAGCTAAACCAAATATCAGTGACTTGATAGTGGTGTCCATTAATGCTTATCGAAGAATTTGACTCAGTGTTCCGTCCAGTAACTTCAATAAAACGATAGGGTGCTAGGAGTAACCCTTCAGTATACTGCTTAGCAGTGTAAATTTTTTTGCCCTGCCGATTGGTTAAATAAAAATCATATGAAGACGAATCAATCTCCGCTGAAATTGCATTGTATTTTAGCGAAATTTTGCTGGTTATCGGATCTTTGCTGAGATCATGCTCAATTTGCTGACCAAAATCATTTATCTTGCAACCATCCGTGCCAGATAAGTTAGGACCGGCCTTTGTCACTTGATAACCTGCGGCATTTAATCTGACGTTATATTGATCACTTGCATAAGCAAATACAGAAAAAAGACTGAAAAGTAATAAATAATTAGTTGTCTTGAGGTGCATTTTTACATAATCCTTAAATAAATATTGTAAAAAGTGAAAAATGTCTTTGCTTTAGACTGGCTATTATTATAAAACCCAGCCAACAATAGCATATTTATGTAAGACCAGTGTAAATCAATTACTGTTTTACAATTGTTCTTTTATGTGCGCCAAATTCTTGGTTTAAAGTATTAGTTAGCTGGTCAATCTTCATCTTAGGGTTTATCTTTCTTATTCTTCGCAAAAAATTCGATAAAATAAACCACTTCTGAAATTTTGATCAGCTTTTTTATTCTCAGTTAATTTGAACCATATAGCAAGAAAACAGATAGATAAATGATCAATAAGCTACTCACCAACAATATTTTATTTAAAATAATATGCCGTTGCCAATTGGCATTTTTGCCTATTGACAATTACGAAGATGGTGTTATAAGGGGGTGTTAACTAAATATGCCATCCAATGTTTCTATGATAATTGACAGTAAATTTTCTAGCAAAATCATACTTGGATAGGCAAAAATGCCAATTGTGAAGTAGCTAACTAAAAAATTATAATTCTCATTGATGAAAGTTTTAGAGATTAGGAGTTCATCATGAAAATGAAATTAATTAGTCTAGCAGTTGCTTCTTCATTAGCCCTAAACGCATGTAATAGCGGTTCATCTGATGCAAACAATCAAATAGTTAATCAATCAAATCCGCAGATTGTAAGTACTGTCGCAACAAAAACTACTAATACAACCATTTTTAAGAGTTTATGTTCTTCGGTGTTAGAAGGATTTGGTAGTAGCTTCATTTTATCTCCAGCAGGAATTGGTAGTGCACTTGGTAGCTTGGTAACTAATTTAATTTTTGGAGAACAGGAAGATTCAACTACTAAAACCTTGGTCGAGATTAATGGTAAATTAGATGATATTTTAACCGGACTTAGTGATCAATTAGCTTTATCTCAAGATGATAGCAATGTTATTAATGCGTTTTATAAGACTTATGTAGGTGATCAGTTAGCGCAATCTTTATCAACTTTTAGTGATGACAATAAGGTTATTACTTCAAAATATGATTTATATCTAACTCAAAATGCATTTGGTGAAAATGGAACCACATCTAACAGTATGTCTACAGAAGATAAAGTAACGAATATGTATAATGTCGCTGCCAGTAAATGTAATGATACGGACTTATTGGAGGCTTTAGATGCGGAAATAACTAGCAGTTCAAACCTGCTGAAATCAACATCGGCAAAAGATCCGGTTTATAGTATTTTTGCAGAGTTTAAGACTTTTTATGGCGCAGAATCAACTACCTATACCGGCTCAGGAAGTGCTTACAAGATACTACAAGCTAGTAAAGCTAACTATATTAGCGCATTAAAGACAGCCTCAATCACAACTGATGCTAACTTATTGCAGTATATTAACAAATATAACTATGAAAACATTAATTATGCAGTAAAGTTATCTAAATCATTACAGGATTTATATAATATGCAGTTTGCCCAGCTAGCCTATAAATATGCTTGTGGTGCCAAAATTAAGCTAAGTAATATTAATCTGCCAGATAATGTTAGTGGATTGGATGGTTACAAACAGGCAGTAGAGAAGCTTAATGAAACTTATGAACCAGTTGCGCAAAACCTATCAAATAATTTAGTTACGTTTATGAGTCCATTGAGCAATAAAGAGCTAGTTCAGTTAGTTAATAACGACTGGTTTAAATCAGGGACACCATTTTTATCAAGCCAATTTGAAAGTAGTGGTGCTGAGCCGGGAA
>JBDHRI010000146.1:0-3974 GCA_039807465.1 Burkholderiales bacterium
ATAGGTATTAATAAAAGCGCAATATTCTTATACTCAATAGATAAAACGTCTATTGTGATTATCTATAGCAGAATATACAATAGCGCCATTGGCAAAGTTGATAAATAATACATTTCTACTAAAATTAATTAAAGAAGTAGAGTTTTTGTTTGACCGTAAATAAAGAAGTTCATCCTGTCAAATCTCATCTGATTATATCTTTTTGATAAGTTTAGGCTATTTTGTTTTGAAAGTTATTAATCTTCTCCTTTGCTTGTCTAAATTGTAGTTTTAGGGGTTCTGATCTTAAATAAAATGATTAGAAATTTATAGTTATCCCAGTACCGTCATTTTTGGACGGTTAGCAAATAATTGTTTATTAACTACAATAATGTTAGAACGATAAATAATTCTAATTAAATGATTTAACTGTTGTAATTTGCAACTGGATTAATGAATGGTACTGCCTAAAATTACCCTGATCCTTCGTTATCCTGAAATGGCCTTGCCTAGAATAATTGCAATATCAACTAGTTAGCTGGAGGTAATTATGCAAAATAAATATATAAAACATGCCAAAATTTCTGAGCTCAAGTTTAAAGAACTTATCAAGTATTTTGCACTTGATCTTGATGGGTTACAGATTGCTGAATTATCTGGGCTTAATCGAAATACGGTGGGACGCTATTTGACTCTTCTGCGTCAGCGAATTGCTGAATATTGTGAAGGAGAGTTGCCTCCGAAAAAAACTGTGGAAGGTAATGTCAGTACAAATATGCTTGATTATACTGATGGTCTTCAATCCGCAAATGATGGGTTAATTTTTGGTTTATTCAAAAATAGTGACAAGATTCATACTGAGATGGTAAATGATGATTACAGTATAAAATTTCGCGATGTTGTGCGTGGAATAGCACCTTGGGAGGCAATTGATTATTCAATAAACTATTGGTATGATTTTGATGGGCTAATTGAGATTGGTAAGAACAGATATTTTCGGATAAACCAGACTAATAAAGGCATAAATGGCTATATGAATCATATTAATAGTATAAAAAGCTTCTGGAGCTTTTCTCAAATGCGATTAATGAAATTTCGTGGAGTGGCTAAACAAAGCTTTTATCTGCATCTAAAAGAGTGTGAATTCCGTTTCAATAATCGAAGTCAGAATTTATATGGGAAAATAATGGATTTAGTTAAGAATGCTCCATTATGATCTGGGCATGAGCTATTTTTTTACGGAAAATTGCATAACTTTTATACGCTAATAACTATTTTAAAAAACAGCTTTTTCATTTTACAATTCAGTCATGGCGACAGAAGCCAATCTTTAATTAATAAGAGGGAAGTTTGTAAATGAAAAAGAAAATAATTGCAGCAAGTTTATCTACACTGGTACTAATTGGTGGATGTAATAGTGGGAATGTTACAGGAGCTAGTGCTACTACTCCTACCGGAATAGTTAGTGCAAAAGCTATCAGCTCAACTGATCTGATTACGCCTGATGGTAGCTGGGTTGGTGCATATTTTACTAACTGGAATCAGTGGCGTGCTTCAAAAGTAAGTGGCGAAGAAGCTGGTAAAACCAAGCATATTGATATCTTTGATATAAAAGCACCAAGCTTTATTTCTTATTCGTTCTTTGCTCCAAAGGTAAGTACTGATACTGCTTCAACTGTTGGCTATGGTGGTGGGGCAATTGGCTCTGGTTGGGCATCTCAGTCTAATGGTACGATTGGTGATTTGGATAATGCCTATGAGAAAGACAAGGCTGAGGCTAATTATGCGGAGCTAACCAAATTCAAATCACAAAATAGCAGTACGCTTATTATTGCTTCAGTTGGTGGTTGGTCATATACCGCACGCTTTAGCCAATTCGCCAAAGATGCCAATTATGATGTTAATTCTCCTGTTGCCAAAAGCTTCCTTGATTCTTCCGAAAAATTATTACGTGGTACGCTAACGCTTCCAAATGGTACCGCTTATCCAAAATTTGATGGTTTAAATATAGACTGGGAATATCCGGGCTATGGGCATAACGGTTCAGCTCAGGCAGCACTTTCTAAAGAGCCAGCATTTTTTGCGGCTTTAATGAAAGAACTACGTAACCGTGTAAATAAAGTAAAAGCAGATACTGGTGAAGTAAAAGTATTAACTGTAGCACTGCCGATTGTACCTGCAAAAATGACTGGTAACAACGCGATTAACTGGTCTGATTTGAAGAATACCTTTGACTGGATTGATTTGATGGGCTTCGATGCTCACGGGCAATTTGATGCGGCAGATAGTAACCTTATGACATCTATTGATCAGGCTCCTGCTGGTGAACTCAAGGCTGCCATTGATTATCTCGTAAATACTGCTGGGGTTGACTCGCGTAGAATTGTTCTTGGTGATCCAACTTATACCCGTCAAATGCTGGTAAAAAATAAACCATCAAATACTAATAATTATGGTTATGGCGACTCCAAAAATATGGATCCGTCTGCAATTGGTCTAACCGTTTATAAGCCGATGTTGTTTACTGATGCACCAAATGCGGAAGATTATTATCCAGCAGGTGGAATGGTAGATAATACCGGAGTTTATAGCTACAACTGTATGTTGCAGAAACAGGGGGTATTATCAGCTAATTATTGTCCGGCACCAGATAGTGTTCCAGCTAAAACAGATAATCGTGGGTTATTTGGTCAACCATTGCCAGCTAAATTATACTTTACCGAAATTGCAGGTGACAGTAAGGATCTTGGTGTATCACATGCTTGGGCTTACGATGATGCCTTTAATGTAGTGAAATCTCCTGCTGCAGGTAATGCGGTTACTATTAATGCCAATTCAAAATATAATGGCTATTCGGTATTTAGTTATGATACGCCAACAGTTGTTGAGCAGAAAATTGATAAATTAATTAAGCCGCTTAATTTAGGTGGAATGTGGTTCTGGGATATCCATAATGATGCATATAAATCTGCGGATGCCAGCCGATCATTATATATTGCTGCTACTAATAAGCTTGGGACTAATACGGGCGGTAATACTCCAACTCCTACACCTACTCCGACTCCTACACCAACGCCAGCTGGTGCCTTGGTTACTCCTGATGGCACCTGGACTGGTAGTTACTTTACCAACTGGAATGTATGGCGTAATTCAGATGTATCAGGTGAGGCAATTGGTAGTGTTAAACATCTGGATATATTTGATCAGAAAGCTCCAAGTTATATCAGTTATGCTTTTTTTGCACCGAAGGTAAGCTCAGATAGTGCAAGTACTCAGGGCTATGGTGGTGCAGCAATTGGTTCTGGTTGGGCTAATCAGGCAAATGGTACCATTGGTGATCCAGATAATGCGTATGAGGCAAATATTGCCCAGTTAAATTATAATGAATTAAATCGTTATAAAGCGAATAATAGCGGTACATTATTAATTGCATCAGTTGGTGGTTGGTCATATACAGCTCGTTTTAGTCAGTTTGCAAAAGATGCGCAATATAATGTAAATTCTGCGGCAGCCAAAGCATTCCTTGATTCTTGTGAGAAATTGTTACGTGGTACGTTAAGTTTATCTGGTGGTTCTGCATATCCTCAATTTGATGGAATAAATATTGACTGGGAATATCCAGGCTATGGTCATAATGGCTCAGTCCAATCAACTTTAGCTCAAGAACCAGCATTTTTTGAGGCTTTAGTTAAAGAATTACGCAATCGCGTTGAGAAAGTTAAGGCAGATACGGGTAAAACAAAAGTTCTGACAGTAGCATTGCCAGTTGTACCAGCTAAAATGACAGGTAATAATGCAATTAACTGGTCTAATCTGAAAGATACTTTTGACTGGATTGATTTAATGGCTTTTGATGTTCACGGTCAATTTGACGCTGCGGACTCAAATCTGATGAAAGCTATGGATCAGGCTCCTGCGGGTGAAGTTGCTATTGCCATCAATTATTTACTTGACTCTGGAGTGGACTCACGTCGGATTGTACTTGGTTCGCCAAA
>JBDHRI010000019.1:0-18958 GCA_039807465.1 Burkholderiales bacterium
ATTATTAATGTTTTATTATCTATTTCAATTGCTGTTTTACTATCAATATTTTTTGCTCAATTTCTTATAAAGCGTTTAAGTAGTCTAATTGAAAACATTCAGTCAATAAAACAAGGTTCATTTAATAATAAAAATCTGGTTTACGGTAATGATGAATTATCTGATTTGATAACTGCGTTTAATGAAATGAGTCAAAATCTGGATAGAGTTAGAAAGCTCGAAAAATTTCAAAAAGAGCAAATTACATCATACAAAAATTATCTTGAAAGTTTAATTAATAATCTGAGTTTAAGTGTGATAGTTTATGATGAAAAATATAATATAAAAAACATCAATTTGATAAGTCATGAAATACTAGGGGTTGACCTTGAAAATTTAAAAGGAACTCCGTTAAATCTATGGGGTAAAATTTATTCTCATCTTGACAGATTAATTGAGATTATAGAAAATAATTTCGCCAATAAAAATAATGATTGGGAAGAAAATGTTATTATTAGAGATGGCTATAATATAAAAACGTTATTTGTTAAAACAATAAAATTTAATACAGGTGATGAAATACTTTATATAACATTGATTAGTGATGTGACAAATTTAATAAAAGCGAAACAAAATCAAGCTTGGGCGGATATAGCAAAACGATTGGCGCATGAGATTAAAAATCCTCTAACTCCAATAGTTTTATCTGCTGAGCGAATAGAAATGAAATTAACACCTAAATTAGCGGTTGAAGATCAAACATTCTTGCAGCGATTGGTTAAGCAGATTATCATACAAGTAGAAGATTTAAAAGAACTTGTAAATAAATTCAGAGATTTTGCTAACATAAGTAAGCCTTCATTATCTAGAATGGGAGTTATTCAATTTTTTACTCAATTTTATATTTTATATGAAAATATAGACTATATTAAGCTTGATAAAAATTTTAGCGAAGAAGAATTATTTTTTATGGGAGATAGCAGTCTCTTACGTCAGGTTTTCCATAATTTAGTTAAAAATGCTATTGAAAGTGTGGAATTAACTGAAAATAAGCAAGTGTTGGTACATATTTCCAAAGAAAATAGCTATATTAAAATTTTAATTAAAGATAATGGTCCAGGATTTGATAAAATCATCATTGAAAACCTATTTGAACCATATCGTACAACTAAAGGTGTTAAGGGAAGTGGTCTGGGGATGGCAATTGTGAAAAAAATTATAGACGAACATAACGGTAAAATTGAAGTATTTAATGACAATGGTGCCAATGTAGTAGTAAAATTACCACTTGTAGAATAAACTATATTGTTTTAAGGGTTGTTTTTAATGGAAAAACAAATATTAATTGTTGATGACGAACTTGGGATACGTGAATTATTACGTGAATGTCTTGAAGAGGAAGGATATTTGGTAAAATTAGCAGAAAATGCCCTTGAAGCAGATAAAATGGTTAAAGAATACAGATTTGATCTGATTCTAATGGATGTATGGCTACCTGATATGGATGGGGTTTCTTTATTTAAACGGTTCTTGTCAAATGGAATTGTTACACCTGTAATCATGATGTCCGGGCATGCTTCGATAACTAGTGCTCTTGAAGCAATACGAATCGGAGCTAGGGATTTTCTTGAAAAGCCACTTTCATTAAGCAAACTATTACCATTAGTTGATAAACATATTCTTAAAGAAAGAACTAATAGTGAAGGTGTTTTGGAGGATATCTCTGAAATAATTACACTTGATTTAAATAATCAATTAAAAAATATTAAAGAGACACTTGAGCGAAGATATTTTCTTTATCATATGAATAAACAAAAAGGAAATATAACTAAAATAGCTGAAGTTTCGGGTGTTGATCGAGCTCATTTATATAGAAAATTTAAAAATTTAGGCATTAAGATAAAATAAAATTAAAATTAATTCCGTGGTTGATACTACGGAATTAATTTTTTATACACAATAAAATTATGAAAATATTTAACAGTTTAAATAAGCAAAAAGAACAATTTATTCCGATTGAACAAGGCAAAGTAAAAATTTACGTATGCGGTCAAACAGTTTATGATTATTGTCATCTTGGACATGCGCGAAAAGCTGTAGTATTTGACATGATACGTCGCTGGTTCATTAATAGTGGCTATCAGACAACTTTTGTAGAAAATATCACAGATATTGATGATAAGATTATTAATCGGGCAAAAGAAAATGGTGAAAGTATTTATACTCTGACTGAGCGGTTTATTAATTTTATGCATGAAGATTTTGCTCGTTTGGGGATAATGAAACCAGATATTGAGCCACGAGCAACAAAATATATACCTCAAATGTTAAATTTAATTAAGGGGTTAATTAATAAAGGTTTCGCTTATCAGGCTAAAAATGGAGATATTTATTACCGAGTTAGACAATTTGAAAGTTATGGAAAATTATCCGGTAAAAGTATTAATGATTTACGAGCTGGTGAAAGAGTCCAAGTTGATTTAAATAAAGAAGATCCGCTAGATTTTGTTCTTTGGAAAGCTTCGAGTGAAGAGCCTTGCTGGGATTCTGAATTTGGTTATGGAAGACCTGGCTGGCATATAGAGTGCTCTGCAATGTCTGAAGAAATACTTGGTAAAAATTTTGATATTCATGGTGGTGGTCAGGATTTACAATTCCCACATCATGAAAATGAAATAGCCCAAAGTGAAGCTCATAATAGCTGTAAGTTTGCCAATTACTGGCTACATAATGGGTTTTTGAACATAAATGATGAAAAAATGTCGAAGTCATTAGGTAATTTTTTTACATTAAGGGATGTACTTAATGAATATAACCCTGAAGTAATAAGATTTTTTATGTTAAAAACCCATTATAGAAGTCCGTTAAATTTTTCGCATGATAGTTTGATGGATACTAAGAATAGCCTTAATCGGTTTTATCAAGCTTTAAGAAAATACAATCTAACGGAAGACTATTTGATTGACTGGAATAGTCAATTTGCTAGAAAGTTCAAAGAAGCAATGGATGATGATTTTAACACTCCATTGGCAATAAGCATTTTATTTGAAATAGTAACGGAATTAAACAAGACGGATAATGTTGATCTAGCAAATTTACTAAAAAAATTAGCAGGAACTATTGGATTAATAACTAGCACTTCAGAAAATTTTTTACAGGCTGATTGTGCTCTGGCTGAAAGTGAAATTGAACAATTAATAATTTCTAGGAAAATAGCCAAGCAAAACAAAGATTTTAAATTGGCTGACCAGATAAGGTCTGACTTATTGGCTAAAGGAATAATTTTGGAAGATAATAAAGATGGTACAATTTGGCGTAAAAGCTAGTATTTATTTTAATGTCAGCAAATTTTAGTGTGATATAATTGTGACCTATAATAGTGCTAAAATTGCATTAAAAGATTATTTGCGAGTAATTAAGCTACAGTTTGCTATTGGATTGACAGCAGTTATTGTTGTTACTCTATATGGTAAATCAATATTAAGTTTTTTATCCGGTTTATGTGGTTTTTTAATGGCTGTAATACCAGCTGTTATCTACGTTAAAATCGCTTGGAGTGATAAAGTTCTCAATGCTGAGCAAATATTTGCAAAACATAAAAAGGCTGAAATCTTTAAATTTATGTTTACAATCTTTGGTTTTTTAGCAATATTTATTTTCTTTAGAAAAATACAGGCAGGAATACTGTTTGTAACATACGTGGCTACACTTAGTTCGTATTGGGTTTGCCTGTTTTGTCAGGTAAAAACTAAAAACTAGGCTTTTGTGGAGTATTTATGGCCTCAGCAACTGAATATATTATTCACCATTTAACTTTTAACAATGTTTCTTTAAATGGTAAAAGTGGTAGTTTTTGGTCGCTCCATATTGATACATTTACCATGTCACTTGTACTGGGTTTTCTATTTTTATTTATCTTTGGCTTTGCTGCAAGGCGGGCAAAAGTAGAAAATCCTGGAAAGTTTCAATTATTTGTTGAACTTATTGTTGATATGGTTGATGGTCAGGTAAAAGATATATTTCATGGTAAGAGTAAGTTAATAGCTCCTCTCTCTTTGACTATCTTTTGCTGGGTGTTTTTATTTAATCTAATGGATTTACTGCCAGTTGACCTAATTAGCTTTATAAATGAAAAAGCAGGTCACCCAGAAGCTCATTGGCGTATGGTTCCTTCTGCAGATGTAAATGCAACTTTTGCAATGTCTTTATCTGTAATGATACTAATTATATGCTATAGTATTGGTGCTAAAGGTTTTGGTGGTTGGCTGAAGGAACTATTTTCAGCACCTTTTGGTCCTAAACTTGGTCCTATAAATTTCATTTTCCAATTAATTGAACTTATAGCCAAGCCAATTTCGCTAGCACTGCGGTTATTTGGTAATATGTATGCGGGTGAATTAATTTTTATCCTTATCGCATTACTACCATGGGGTGCACAATGGATTCTTGGTGGACCATGGGCTATATTCCATATTTTAATTATTACCCTACAGGCTTTTGTGTTTATGGTTCTAACAATTGTATACCTAAGCTTGGCTGTGGAAGATCATTAATTTTGACTGTGTTTATTTTATTGTAATTTCTTTAACTTTTTAGGAGTTGTTAATGGAAGCTATTATTTCTAACATTTCAGGTTTAACTGCAATTGCTGCTGCAATTATGATTGGCTTAGGTGCATTTGGTACTGCACTTGGCTTTGGTCTTTTGGGTGGTAAATTCCTTGAGGCTTCAGCTCGTCAGCCTGAACTAGTTTCGATGCTTCAAACTAAACTATTCATTATTGCTGGTTTATTGGATGCAATTTCAATGATTGGTGTTGGTATCGCGTTGTTATTTGTGTTTAATAATCCTATTCTGTCTACAGCTCTGGAATTATTGAAGTCTGCACACTAATACACTACTTAATCTTTAAAGGAGACAAGTGTGGATATTAATGCAACGTTGTTAGGTCAAGCAATAACATTTGCTGTCCTGATATGGTTCACAATGAAATTTGTTTGGCCGCCACTAAATGGTATGCTTGAAGAAAGAGCTAAACGAATAGCTGATGGACTCGCAGCTGCTGAAAAAGGGAAGCAAGAGCTTCTTGATGCAGAGTCAAGAGTAGCTGATGAGTTGAAAAAAGTTCAGCAAAGAGCTGGTGAGATAATTGCTAACTCTGAAAAGAGAGCAAATCAGATTATTGAAACAGCAAAAGAATCAGCGCACATTGAAGCAGATAAAATTATTGCTGATGCAAAAGCTCAAATAGACCATGAATTTGCCAGAATGAAAGAAGATCTACGTCTTCAGGTTTCTGATTTGGTTATAAAAGGGGCAGAGCAGGTGTTGCGTGCTGAAATTGATAAATCAAGACATGAGCAGATTCTTGCTCAGGTAAGAGCGGAGTTGCAATAATATGTTGCATGCAAATGTAGCTAGACCATATGCACAAGCACTTTTTAATCTTGCCAAGCACGAAAAAAGTGAAAATAAATGGCTTAAAGTGTTGGCTGAACTTAAAGAAATAGTTGAAGCAGATGGTTTTTCTTTACTAATTAATAATCCAAAAATTGATAGTAAAGATCAATTAAACCTAATTGAAACTATTCTTAAAAATGATGCTACGCCTGAAGTTGTTAATCTTCTAAATTTATTGTCTGAAAATAACCGATTAATTGTTTTATCAGATATATATAACATCTTTCGTGAGTTGGTTCTTGAAGACCAAAAATGTGCTGATGCAATTATTGAGTCGGCATATGATATTAGTCAATCTCAGAAAGATGAATTTGAGAAGCTGCTTTCAGATAAATTTGGCAAAAAAATTACTGCTCAGGTTAAGGTTAATGGTGACCTCATAGCAGGCATAAAAATTACTATTGATGATAAAGTTATCGATGGTTCAGTTAAAGGCAGGCTGACTAATTTGGCTGCTCAACTTACAAAATAATAGGAGTGATTCATGCAATTAAATCCTTCTGAAATTAGTGATATTATAAAATCAAAGATTGATGGTACACAAAATGGCAGCGATTATCGCAGCAAAGGAACAGTTGTATCAGTAACCGATGGTATTGTACGTATCTATGGTTTATCGGAAGTAATGCAGGGAGAGATGATTTTATTCCCTGGAAATGTTTACGGTATGGCAATGAACTTGGAACGAGACTCTGTAGGAGCGGTTGTTCTGGGTGATTATGAGCACATCAAAGAAGGCGATGAAGCCTCTTGCACAGGAAAAATTCTTGAAGTTCCAGTGGGAAGAGAGTTAATTGGTCGTGTTGTTGATGCGCTGGGTCGTCCGATTGATGGCAAAGGTGTTATTAATTCACAATTAACTTCTCCGGTAGAAAAAGTGGCACCTGGAGTAATTGCGCGTCAATCAGTTAGCCAACCATTACAAACAGGTTTAAAGGCTATTGACTCAATGGTTCCTGTTGGTCGTGGTCAACGTGAATTAATTATTGGTGATCGTCAAACAGGTAAAACGGCTGTAGCTCTTGATACAATTATTAACCAGAAAGGTACTGGAGTAATCTGTATTTATGTTGCTGTTGGTCAAAAAGCCTCTTCAATTGCAAACGTTGTAAGAAAACTTGAAGAGCATGGTGCCCTAGATCACACAATTATTGTATCAGCTTCCGCTTCAGAATCGGCTGCATTACAGTTTCTTGCCCCATATTCTGGTTGTACAATGGGTGAATATTTCCGCGACCGTGGTGAAGATGCCTTGATTGTGTATGATGATCTATCAAAACAAGCGGTGGCTTATCGTCAGATTTCGCTATTGTTACGTCGTCCTCCTGGTCGTGAAGCATATCCTGGTGATGTATTCTATTTACATTCACGTTTGCTTGAGCGTGCTGCTCGTGTAAATGCTCATTATGTTGAGCAATTTACTAAAGGTGAGGTAAAAGGTAAAACTGGATCACTAACTGCGTTACCAATTATTGAAACTCAAGCTGGTGATGTATCTGCCTTCGTTCCAACAAATGTGATTTCGATTACTGATGGACAGATTTTCCTTGAAACAGATTTATTTAACTCTGGTATTCGTCCAGCGATGAATCCGGGTATTTCTGTTTCTCGTGTAGGTGGTGCAGCTCAAACTAAAGTTATTAAAAAACAGGGTGGTGGTATCCGTTTAGCACTTGCTCAGTATCGTGAGTTGGCAGCATTTGCCCAATTTGCATCTGATCTTGATGATGCAACGAGAAAACAGCTACGCCATGGACAGATTGTAACTGAATTAATGAAACAAAAACAGTTTTCACCATTAAAAGTATCAGAAATGGCTTTAACCCTTTATGCTATTAATAATGGTTATTATGAAAATGTGGCTGTGGATAAAGCTTTGGCTTTTGAATCAGGGTTTCTTGCTTACGCAAAAGCTAATTGTGGTGAAATGCTTGCTAGACTTGAATCTACTGGTGACCTATCAAAAGATGACGAGCAGACATTAATTAAAGCATTAACTGAATTTAAAGCAACATTTGCATAAGTTTTGTAAGGAATAATTATGGCTGCAGGAAAAGAAATCCGCACCAAAATTAAAAGTGTGCAGAATACACAGAAGATTACGCGCGCAATGCAAATGGTTGCAACGTCTAAAATGAGAAAGACTCAGGAACGGATGCGTCAGGCTAGACCTTATGCAGAGAAAGTTCGTGAAGTTATGGCGCACTTGGCTCAAATTAATCCAAGTGCCAGAACAGGTTCTCCTTTTTTACGTAATCCTTCCGAGCTAAAAAGAGTTGGTATAATACTAATTACGGCTGATAAGGGTTTGTGTGGTGGTCTGAATACTAACTCTGTTAAAATATTCAACGAAAAACTAAAAGAATTTCGTAACCAGAATGTTGAAATAGACGTTTGTGTGCTTGGACAAAAAGCCTTTTTGGCAGCAAATCGCGTTAAGGCTAATATTTCTGGTTCAGCTACTGGTTTGGGTGATATTCCAAAAATGGAACAGTTAATTGGTCCACTAACTGGAGTATTCCGAGATTTTTATGAACAGAAGCTAGATGCAGTATATGTTATATACTCAAAATTTGTTAATACAATGAAGCAGCAGGCTACATTTGAGCAAATTTTGCCATTAAGCGATCGGGATTTGAGGCTTGATCATAAATATCCATGGGATTATGTTTATGAACCAAGTGCAGAAGAAGTTCTTGATCAATTAGTTAGACGTTATATTGAGTCTGTTATTTATCAGTGTGTGGCTGATAATATGGCTTCAGAGCAGGCAGCGCGAATGATCGCCATGCGTGCTGCAACTGATAATGCAGGAAATGCAATACATGAGCTGAGTTTAGCTTATAATAAATCGCGTCAGGCAGCAATCACCAAGGAATTGGCTGAAATTTGCGCTGGTGCAGCAGCAGTTTAGTAATCTTTGTAGGATTATCTTTATGGTACAAGGAAAAGTAGTTCAGATTATTGGTGCAGTCGTAGATGTGGAGTTTCCACGTACTAGTGTACCGCAAATTTATGATGCATTAAAACTTACTTCAGGTGGGGATTTGGTGCTTGAAGTTCAACAGCAGCTTGGAGATGGTATTGTACGTGCCATTGCTATGGGTAGCTCTGATGGATTAAAACGTGGATTGGAAGTTGTTAATACTGGTGCGCCGATTTCAGTGCCTGTTGGTACTGCTACATTGGGGCGTATCATGGATGTACTAGGAAATCCTATTGATGAAATGGGTCCAGTGCAGACAGAACAGCGTCGTGCTATTCATCAATCAGCTCCTAAATTTGATGAGATTTCACAGACAACCGAATTACTAGAGACTGGAATCAAAGTTATTGATTTGCTTTGTCCTTTTGCTAAAGGTGGTAAGGTAGGTCTATTTGGTGGTGCAGGTGTTGGTAAAACAGTTAATATGATGGAATTGATCCGTAATATTGCAATTGAGCACAGTGGATATTCAGTATTTACGGGAGTGGGTGAGCGTACCCGTGAAGGTAATGACTTTTACCATGAGATGAAAGAATCTAATGTATTGGATAAAGTATCTCTGGTTTATGGGCAGATGAATGAGCCACCAGGAAATCGTTTACGAGTTGCTTTGACTGGTTTGACAATGGCTGAAGAGTTTCGTAATGAAGGTCGTGATGTCTTATTGTTCGTAGATAATATTTATCGTTATACATTAGCGGGTACAGAAGTGTCAGCTTTGCTTGGTCGTATGCCATCAGCAGTAGGATATCAGCCTACACTAGCGGAAGAAATGGGTAAATTTCAGGAGCGCGTTGCTTCTACGAAAAAAGGCTCAATTACTTCAATTCAAGCGGTATATGTCCCTGCGGATGATTTGACCGATCCATCACCAGCAACAACTTTTGCCCATTTGGATGCAACAGTTGTATTGAGTCGTGATATTGCTGCACTAGGTATTTATCCTGCGGTTGATCCGCTTGATTCTTCTTCGCGTCAGCTTGACCCTTTAGTTGTTGGCGAAGAACATTATAATGTGGCGCGTGGTGTTCAGATGACTTTACAGAAATACAAGGAATTGCGTGATATTATTGCAATTCTTGGTATGGATGAATTATCAGATGAGGATAAGATTGTTGTTGCACGGGCTCGTAAGATTCAGCGTTTCTTGTCGCAACCATTCTTTGTGGCAGAAGTATTTACTGGCTCACCAGGCAAATATGTTTCATTAAAAGACACAATTGCTGGATTTAAGGCGATTCTTGATGGTCAGTATGATCATTTGCCTGAGCAGGCATTTTACATGGTTGGTTCAATTGAAGAAGCAGTTGAGCAGGCTAAAAATATTAATTAATAAGGCTTTGCTATGACTACTATGCTAGTTGATATTGTAAGTTCTGAAGAACAAATATTTTCTGGTGAGGCAGAGTATCTGGTTGCACCGGGGTATGAAGGTGAACTTGGGGTTTACCCGCATCATATTCAGTTAATTAATCGCTTGAAGCCTGGTGTTTTAAGAGTTAAACTGCCTGATCATGAAGTACATCTTGTATTTGCGATATCTGGTGGATTTCTTGAGGTTCAGGGAAATAAGGCTACAGTTTTGGCAGATGTGGTTGAGCGGAGTGATGATCTGGATGAAGCCAAGCTTATTGAACAGAAAAAGTTGGCGGAAGAAAGAATTAAACAGTCTGGTGCTACAATTAATGAAGATGATGCCAAAGCTTATGCTGCGCTTGAGTTAATCATTGCTCAGCTTAAGGCTGTAGAATATTCAAACAAACAAGCACGAAGAAGTTGATAAAATAGATTAAAATTCTAAATTATCATGCATTTAACAAGTGTATGTGATAAAATATTCGCTGAATTATTTTTTGAATAATTAAGTAATAAAAAATTATGAAAGGTCTAAAAACTATGAAAAAATTACTAGCTGTTTTACTTGCTGGTGTTGCTCTTGTAGCATGTTCAAATAATGAAAGTTCATCATCTGCTAATGCTTCAGCTACTGAAGCATCAGCTCCTGCTGCGGCTCCAGAAGCGTCAGCTCCTGCTGCGGCTCCAGAAGCATCAGCTCCTGCTGCGGCTCCAGAAGCATCAGCTCCTGCTGCATCAGCTCCAGAAGCATCGGCTGCTAAGTAATAATTTATTACTTGATGTGACAGATTTAGCCAAGCGAAATGCTTGGCTTTTTTATTTGGTACATTGCTATGCGTTATTTTAGAAAATTACTTCAGCGACTTCAGCGGGTTTTTTTTGGCTATACAACCCCTCGTTGTATAGGAATAGATATATCAACTACTGCTGTTAAAATCGTTCAGTTAAAAGCGGACTCATTGATCATTGATAAATATAAAATCTTCAATTTAGCCAAAAATCAGGTATCTGAGGGGGTCATCAATGATATTGAGCGTATTGCTGAAGTTATTCAAAATGGCTGGCTGGAGTTTAAGCCTGATTATGAAGATGTAGCTATTGCCATTCCTCAAAATGCTGTGATTATGAGGGAGTTAAAACTTCCCGAAATTTCAAACTCGTATAAGATGGATGAGTTTGTTAGAGAACAGCTTGCCAAAGATCTGGATAATGAAGATATTGATTTTGATTATGTTTTAAAAGATGCAACTCCAGATAATCAGATTGCTTCTGTTGTTGTGGCAAAAAAAGAGAAAATTGAAGAATATCAGGCGATAATTCAGATGAGTGGCATAAAAGTTGCTGCTATTGATGTAGAGAATTATGCATTACAATTCTTGTTTGAACATCTTTTATCAGAAAAACCGGGTAATCAGCACATAATTATTCTTGAGCTTGGTGCAACTAGGATTAAAGGGCTTGTTTTTGTCGGGAAGTCATTTATACTATTTAATGAGATTACCGTAAATTATACTAATCTTATGGAAGAAATAGCTACAGACCTTGGAGATCCTAATTACCTGAGAAACTATAAAAGTGTTTATGAATATATTAATGAGCTATTAATTAGTAGAAATCATATTGACCGGAATCTCGTTACAGCTATTGCTTCGGATGTGGCTAAAATGCTACAACAGTTGAAATCAAATGCACTGGTAGAAAAAAAATTAAATTTATCCAAAGATATTGAATGCTATTTATTGGGTGGAAATGCACTAATTCCTGGTGTGCTAGAGGAAATAAGCCAGCACTTTATTAATCGCCCAATGTATGCAACTGATTTTATTTATAAAAATAATGATAAATTTCCAAAAGTTGATTTGATGAGATTATTTACTGCAATTTCGCTGGCATCATGGGGGCAGAAGATTGATAAGAATTAATTTATATAATTATCGCTACCAACAGGTACATTATAAAAAATTACGCTTATATTTTTTGATTACTTCAGCAGTTATTCTTGCTTTGTTGATAAATATCTTTATTTATGTATTCTATCAAGTTAAAATAATGTATCAGGAGACTAGGAACTCATTTTTGAATGCGCATATAAGTATGCTAAATGAGAGATTAAAACCAATTAAAGATTTTGAAGCCAGAATTGATATCATTAATAAGCACATTGAATTAGTTAATTCAATAGAAAATGAGCGGGATGACATGGTTGCATTTTTTCAGAAGCTGAATGAAATCACACCGCAGCAAATTTATTTTACAAATATTGGCTGGAACGAATCAAGCGTTACCTTTAATGGTGTAAGTTCTAGTCCGGTATATTTAGCGGATTTTTTGGATAGATTGCGTGCTGAAAGTGAAATTTTTTATGATCCTGTTTTAAAATCAAATAATGCTGCAACTGGCGGGAGTTTTAATTTCCTTATAACTTCTATGATAAAAGAAAATCTTGTGGCGGAAAGTAATGCTCGCGAAGAAAATCAACAAGATTGAATTTCTGCCGCTTTATTTGTGGCGTATTCGTTTACTTATACCTGGCTTAATTGTATTGATGTTTTTATTATCATTGCTGATATATAATAATTTTACAATTAATCAGGTGAATAGATTGCTCGAATTGGAGCACATAGAGCAGGAATTAAAAGATAATCTAGTAAAGAATTATGCACAAGTAAAAAACGTGCCTGCTTATCAAGCTAGATTTAATGAACTAAGAGGTTTGGAAAGTGTTATAAATGCTAAATTTCCATCCTCAAACGAGATATCCTCTTTATTGATTCAAATCAATCAGGTTGCAGAGGATTCAAATGTAAGTATTGCAAACTTTACTCCAAAAGATACAAAAGAAATAAATTTAACTGCCAATAATTCTGGAAAAGATAAAATAATGTCCCAAGAGTTTTCGATTGTGGCAAATGCAAGATATTTAAATTTTGTTGATTTTATTTTTAGAATAGCCAGATTGCCCCGGGTTATTGCTATTCAGAATATACGATTATCCAGAATGGATAATAATACTGTAAACGTATCATTTGATATAAAAATTTATTTTAGTAGTAAATGATGCTTAAAGTATTGCTTGCTTTAATGTTCATCGCTCCTGTTTATGCGGATATAAATGATTTAGAGAGTCTTGTAAAAGAGTTAGAGCAAAAGCGAATTCCTATGCCTACAATCACTCTACCTAAATTTGAGCGGCAGTCTGGAGATTACAAGAACTCTCTACCCAATAATGTATTTGACGCAAGTCGCAATTTTACTAATTATGATTTAAATAGTATGGAATATAATCAGGATTATTCACTCAATCAGTTACAAATGGTTGGTTATATGAACTATAATGGCATTGATTATGCTTTTCTAAAGACGCCATTTGATACGATTAAAGTAAAAACTGGTGATCAGATTAAGGGTGCTAAAATAGTTAACATTACGAACTCAGTTACAGAAATTAACCAGTTGCAAGTTATTGATGATAAAACTTATAATAAAAAAATTTATATTGAATTATTACAGCCAACTAACTCTAAAGCAAAATTGAAACAATGAGAAAAATAGTAGTTATAGTGATTTCCTTTCTTTTTAGTAGTGCTTTTGCAGCTTCGATTAGTGGTGTTGCTAGTAATGTCTATGGGCGCGTGCAATCGCTTCAATTTAATTTTAATTCCGCTCCTGTTACACCAAAGGTTTTTATTGCTGGCAATGACTTAATCTTAGACTTTTACTCAACAGATTATCAACAGCAGCAAAAAAACATTGAGATTAGTCAGGGATATATTCATCAAATAACTTTGGTTTCAGTAAATGATAGAACCCGAGCTGTAATAGCTGGTGGGGCTCGGTATAAATATAAGCTTGAGTCCAAATCAAATGCTATGATTGTTCAGCTAAGCGATCAAATAGGTCAATCAGCTATGACCCAACATCAGGTTGGAGTAATTGATCTGGGTGATAAAAAAGGGGCTACTGATTATTCGATAACAGTTAATAATATTAAATTCAGCAGAGATGATAATGGTGGTGGGGTTATTGAAGTAACTTATAGTGGTGATACCAAATTAAATCTTGCTAAAGAGCGGCTTGGTAATTCTTTGTTGGTTACTCTTTTAGGTGTGAATTATAATGATTCTTTGTTTAAAAAATTAGATGTAACTGATTTTGATAGCCCGATAAAATATGTAAATACTAAAGGTGCAGGTGGAAAATTAAAGATAGAAATAATTAATCGAAATTCTTGGGACTATGCGCTATATCAATTGCAGAATAAGTTGGTTATTAATGTAAGGAATTTAGCAAAAACAACTGGTTCAAGTAGCATTCCAAGCTTAAAATCTGGTGGTTCAGATAAGGTTTCATTCAATTTTCAAAATATCGATGTACGGGCATTACTGCAACTTTTGGCTGATTTTAGCGGTTATAATATTTTGGTTAGTGATAGTGTCACTGGTACCATTTCGATAAAACTTAATAATGTCCCTTGGGATCAAGCTCTACAAACAATTCTTTCAGCTAAAGGCTTAGATATGCGTAGAGATGGCAATATAATTCGAATTGCTCCAGCATCAGAGTTAGCTGCTATTAATAAACAGCAACAGGACAGTCAAAAGTCTTATGAAGCTGTAGAGCCATTAGATACCCTTACTATTCGTTTAAAGTATGCGCAGGCAACAACTGTGCAATCTATGATATTAAGACCTGCTACAGCTGGTGGTGGTGTCAATGCTTCGGTTAATACACCAAATCAGCCGACTGGTGGTACGTCTTCTTCTCCAGGTGCATCAATAACAGGCAGTAATCAGCCTAACCAGATTCTATCTTCTCGGGGTTCAATTCTTACCGATAGCAGAACCAATACATTGATTGTTAATGATACACCATCAAGACTCAAAGAAATAAAAGAGCTAGTGGATAAAATTGATATTCCAGTTAAACAGGTATTGATTGAAGCCCGTATTGTTGAGGCAACAAGTTATTTTGAAAAAGATTTAGGTACTCGGCTGTTGCTTGCGGGAGTATCTGGAAATTTAACAATTGCAAATACGCTGGAAAATGGTGTAACGATTAATCAACAGGGCATAAATGTCATCAGTTCCGGTGGTACAGCTGGTGGTACAGCCGGAGCAGGAGCTGCAACTGGTGCTGGTGGTGCTACAGGCGGGGCAAGTTCTTTTGTTAATCAGAACTTTGGTGTTAATAATGGGGCATCATTGGCGGCAATATTTAGCCCCAATAGTAATACCTTGATTGGTTTAGAGGTTGATGCTTTGGAGTTACAGAATCAGGGTAGAACAATTTCGAGTCCAAAGGTCATGACTGCTAATTATCAGCCTGCTAATATCCAGCAGGGGGTGCAGATTCCTTACCAACAGGCTTCAAGTGCTGGAAATACCAACGTTGCTTTTGTTAATGCAACTTTATCACTACAGGTTACTCCGCAAATTACCGATGATGGCTTTATTTTGCTAAACATTAATATACAAAAAAATACACCTAGCCCCACTTTACAGGTACAGGGAACCCCAGCGATTAATACTAATAGTGTTACTACCCAAGTGCGGGTTAAGGATGGCTCAACCATTCTAGTTGGTGGAATTTATGTTGATGATCAACAGAAGGTTCTGGAACAAATCCCATATTTAGGCGATATCCCATACCTAGGATGGTTATTTAAAGCGCAGCAAACGACTAACTCTAAACGTGAGTTACTGATTTTTATAACTCCACGTGTAATTGCGAATAGTTTAGAAAATGACAGCTAAAAATATAATAATTGTCGGCATAACAGGGGTCGGCAAAACAACAATCGGTAAAGTATTATCTGAAAAATTGGATAAACAATTTATTGATCTTGACAAATACATTGAAGTAAGTTGTGGTGTAGATATTCCTACAATTTTCGAATTGGAAGGAGAACAGGGGTTTAGAGACCGGGAAACTCTTGCTTTAAAACAAGTTATTAGTCAAAATGATAATTACGTACTTTCTCTTGGTGGTGGTTGTGTGATTCGGTCTGAAAATCGCCAAATAATTACTCGTAGCAATAATCTTGTCCTACAGCTGATTGCAGACTTGAAAGTCATAGTTGAAAGATTAGTTAAATCGCCAAATAAGAGACCACTTCTTGCAAATCAGGATATTCAGCAAAAAATAGAAAATCTTTTTAATGAAAGAAAAGAATTCTACGATGCAGTTAGCGATCTTACTGTAAATACAACTAACTTAAAACCAGCTCAGGTTGTAAGTAAGGTTGAACAATATCTCTAAACACCTTCCAAAGTGTGCGCTGCAACTGGAATAGTTGACAGCAACTTAGTATAATCAGTGCATTGTATAAGTATAATGGAGACATAAAAATGTCTGATATAGTATGGATGCCAACTGATAATCAAATACAAAACAGCCAGATATTTAAATTCATTGAATTTTTGAGAGAGAATCAGCTTGCTAATCTTGCTGATTCTGATGCATTATATGAGTGGTCTATCAGTAATTCTGAATTATTTTGGAGTAGTTTTGCTAAATTTAGTCAGATAAAATTTACCAAGCCTGCCGATATGATACTTGCTGGTGGTCATGACATGTTAAATGCTAAATGGTTTGTTGGCAGTAAGCTTAACTATGCAGAGAACTTACTCCGACGAAATGATGACCAGCTAGCAATTGTTTTTCGTGGTGAAGATAAAGTTGAATGGAAATATACTTTTGCAGAAGTAAATGATATTGTTGCTAGATTAGCTCAAGGATTACGAAATCTGGGGGTTACAAAAGGTGATCGGGTTGCTGGAGATTTGCCAAATTTACCGCACACTGTGATGGCAATGCTGGCAACTACTAGTATTGGTGCAATCTGGTCATCATGTTCCCCTGATTTTGGTGTGCAGGGAGTATTAGATAGATTTGGTCAAATTGAACCCAAAGTGGTATTTGCTGTTGATGGCTATTATTACAATGGCAAGCAGGTGGAGTGTTTGGCTAAAGTAGCTGAAATTATAGATAAATTACCGAGTGTAGAAAAAACAATTATAATTAATTATGCTGGGTCAAATACAGTGGTAGAAGTTAAGAATAGCATTTCGTGGGATGCATTTCTTACAAAAACGCCTGCAACTAGTCATAATTTTGAACAGGTTGATTTTGATCATCCATTATTTATTATGTACTCTTCAGGAACTACAGGGATTCCAAAATGTATTGTCCACTCAACTGGTGGTACGTTACTACAGCATTTAAAAGAGCATCAGCTCCATACTAATCTAAAACGAGATAGTCGGATATTTTATTATACAACTTGTGGCTGGATGATGTGGAATTGGTTGGTTTCAGCGTTAGCATCAGAAGCAACACTGATGTTATATGATGGATCGCCAACAGCTCCAGATCCCAAGGTGCTTTGGGATTATGTTGCTGATTATCATATAAATGTTTTTGGTACTAGTGCCAAGTACCTTGCATCCCTTGAAAAAACTGGTTATAAACCCAATCAGCATGCCGGGCTTGAGTCATTGGAAGCCATTTTATCGACGGGTTCCCCTCTATTACCAGAAAGTTATGATTTTGTTTACCGTGATATCAAGACCGATGTCCGTTTATGCTCAATTTCTGGTGGCACAGATATTGTTTCGTGTTTTGTACTTGGCAATCCAGTTAAGCCCATTCATCGTGGTGAAATTCAGCAACGTGGCTTTGGGCTTAGTGTTGAGGTATTTAATGATAACGGTGAGTCTGCTGCTATAAATGAAAAAGGCGAGCTAGTGTGCACCAAACCATTTCCATGTCAGCCAATTTATTTTTGGAATGATCCGGATAAGGTCAAATATAAGAAAGCCTATTTTGAGCGTTTTGACAATATTTGGTGTCATGGTGATTATGCTTCACTGAGTGAATATGGTGGAGTCGTCATTTATGGTAGGTCTGATACAACGCTTAATCCAGGCGGGGTTCGCATTGGTACTGCGGAGATTTACCGCCAGGTTGAAACGATTGAAGATATAGTCGAGAGCGTTGTGATTGGTCAGGAAACTGGTGATGATGTAAGGGTTATTTTGTTTGTCAAAATGAAAGACGATAAGGTTTTATCTGAAGAGTTAAAAACTACTTTAAAACAGAGAATCAAGATTGGTGCCTCACCGCGCCATGTACCAGCTAAAATAATTCAGGTGGCTGATATTCCTAAAACGATCAGTGGTAAGGTTGTTGAGATGGCAGTAAAAAATGTGGTTCATGGGGAAGAGGTGAAAAATAAGGAGTCTTTAGCTAATCCCGAAGCATTAGATCTGTTTGCAAACCATCCTGAACTGAAATTGTAAAATAAAGGCAGATTATACTGCCTTTATTTTAGTTTATTGTAAGGGCTTTGATTTTGCTATTAAGTGAGAAAGTTACTTTTGTTTTCTGGATAACTTCATCTAAAATGGTTCATTATGCTTGACTAAGTTTTAGGTAATCTTCAACCGTTAGATTTTCTGCGCGTAGGCTTGGATTAATACCAAACTGAATCAATTGCTCTTGGGAAAAAAGGGGTTTAAGGCTATTGGCAACCGTTTTTCTTCTTTGATTAAATGCCTGTGTTGTTACATGATTAAGCTGTTTTATATTAATTAATGACCAGTCATAGTCTGTTCTTGGTTTAATTGATACTATTGCAGAGTCAACCTTAGGCGCAGGATAAAATGCTTCTGGTGGTACATCAAGTAACTTACGACATTTATATTTGTATTGTAACATGATTGATAATCGCCCATAATCCCCATTACCTGGCTTGGCACAGATTCTATCGACAACCTCTTTTTGCAGCATGAAAGTCATATCTTTAATATTATCAAATTTCTGTAGATGAAATAGGATTGGCGTTGAGATATTATAAGGTAGGTTGCCAACAACGCGTAGATTATTAAAATCCGAGAAGTTAAATGCAAGAGCGTCTCCAGCATATATTTTAATTTCTTCTTTAGAAAAATTTTCTTCAAGATATTTAATAATATCACGATCTAGTTCAAGTACTTGAATGTGCCCTGCGATTTCAATTAATGGTTTAGTTAATGCTGCTAGACCTGGTCCAATCTCAAGAATACTTTCACCTGATTTTGGGTCAATACATTTGATAATTTCATTGATTATATATTGGTCTTGAAGGAAATTCTGCCCAAATCGTTTGCGTGGTATGTGTTGCATTGAGAAACCTTT
>JBDHRI010000020.1:0-18868 GCA_039807465.1 Burkholderiales bacterium
ATATTCCAACTACATTGGCAATCGGAATGTGCAATTCTGATACGAAAGTCTATCGTGAAGAAATCGAGCCCGGTGCAGTTATTCTACGAGTTTCCCGTAGTTTCATCCGTTTTGGTCATTTTGAATATTTTGCCAAACAGAAAAAACTAGATGAACTCAAGCAGTTAATTGATTTTACCGTTACTAATTACTATCCGGAAATAGAGTTCGGCTCTTCAAATTATATATTGAGTTTTCTTGATGCAGTCGTAAAAAAAACGGCGGATATGATTGCGAACTGGCAGGCAGTTGGTTTTGTTCACGGGGTAATGAATACCGACAATATGTCGATTCTGGGGCTCACTATTGACTATGGTCCATATGTCTTTATGGATAAATTCATTCCTAGTCAGATTTATAATCATTCCGATAGTGAAGGGCGTTATACTTATGCTAATCAGGTTTATATTGGCTGGTGGAATTTATATCGGCTGGCTGAGTCCTTAGTCCTAATTTACCCAGATGCTGATCGACTTGAAGAGTGCCTGAGTAACTATGCTGATTATTATAATGTCAGATATACTGAATTAATAGGTAGAAAGCTTGGGTTTGAAGTGTTTGAGTCGACCGATTTTGGTTTGGCAGAAAAATTGCTTAAATTAATGCAGCAGTATCAGATGGATTGGACATATAGTTGGCGGCAGCTTGGTTATGGCGAGTCTGGTTATGACAAGCTGAAAGAATTGTATCATCTTGGTGAGGATTTTTCCTCTTGGTATTCTGGGTGGCAACAGGCATTGGTAGATAATAAGATAGATTTAGCAAATGCATTTAAGCTAATGCAGGAAAATAATCCGGCGATTGTACCGAGAAATCATTTATTGCAGGAAGCAATAGCCAAGGCGCAGGGTGGCAGCTATTTGGAACTGACACAGCTAATTGACGCATTAAGAAGTCCATATCAGGAAATTGAACAATACCAAGATTATTATAAATTACCACCAGCATGGGCAGAGCATATTCATTTAAGTTGTTCTTCATAATTGAGGAAATATTTTTGGGAGAATTGACATGTATAAAGAAGCAGGTTTAACCCCATTTGAGCGGGCTATTTTGGTCGATAAGTCAACCGAGCACCCTTTTACTGGAGAATATACAGACAACGAGGTTGATGGAACGTACTTGTGCCGTATGTGTGGACACGCTTTATTTCGTGCGACTAGTAAATTTCATTCTGGCTGTGGTTGGCCAAGCTTTGACAAGGAGATTACTGGTGCCGTAAAAATGCTTCCCGATAGTGATGGGCGGAGGACTGAAATCGTCTGTAACAATTGCGGCGGGCATTTAGGGCATGTTTTTCACGGCGAAGGATTTACTTCCTTAAATACTAGACATTGTGTAAATTCAGCTTCATTAGATTTTGTGGCTGATACTCAGGTAAATAATACTGATGAAGTTATTTTGGCAGCTGGGTGTTTTTGGGGTGTCGAGTATTATTTACAGAAGCTATCCGGTGTCTTATTGACTGAAGTTGGTTACTGTGGTGGACATAAGGATAATCCGAGCTATCAGGAAGTATGCACAAAAACAACTGGGCATCTTGAAGTAGTTCGCGTGATTTATGATACTAGCAAACTTGATTTGGCTAACCTGATTAAATATTTTTTCGAAATCCATGATCCAACCCAGACTGATGGTCAAGGACCAGATATTGGTAACCAATATTTAAGTGCAATTTTTTATTACGATCAACAACAAAAAGAAACAGCTGAAAATATAATCAGGATTCTTGAAGAAAAAGGCTATCAGATTGCTACAGAGCTAAAACCAGTAACAACTTTCTGGATAGGTGAAGAATACCATCGTGATTATTATAATCATAAAGGTACTTTGCCATATTGTCATAGCTATACCAAACGCTTTTAATAAGAGCATTATTTATCAACACCTTCAGATAGGAGAATATTTTGAATAATCAGCAAAAAGATATCTACACATTACCTTCTAGGGTTCTTTTGGGAATCGGGATATGCGATTTACTTCGAGGAATTGCGCATACATTTTTATTAAACTACTCAGCTAGTCATGTAGCTAAATTTGATTTGGCAGCAGTCCCGATGGATCAGGTATTCATGCTTGGTGTCTTTGGGATGTCAAATTTTGTTACTGGTTTTATAAATATTCTGATAGCAATTAAAGCACGCGAGATATCGCCGCAGGTATTATTATTAATTCCGCTAGCCTATTTAATTGGGTTAATTGGAGTTAGGCTTAATGGCGTTCATGCTGATGCTACATTTAATGGGCGTTATATGATGTTTGTTTATTTTGCGGTTTGTGTGTTTACCTATCTGGTATTTCAATTTAGAAAACGCAACAGCAATTGATTATTAAAATACCTGGAGACATATGGAATGGGAAAATTATTTACGTTAGATGTTGATATTAATGATGAGGATATTATTGATTTTGGCTTTCATGCAAAACATTTGGAGCCGGAGAATCTGATAATTGATTGGGAAGAAATTGATGAGGTATTGGGAAAAGACGGTTGTGCGCTGAAATTTATGTCTGAAGAAAAGCGAGCAAATAAAGAGATTGTATTGTCAGCAGTTAGTCAGCGTGGGATTGCTCTTTATTATGCAGCAGAAACATTGAAAGCTGATCTGGATATTGCTGAAGCTGCAATATCGCAGGATCCGCTAGCATGGAACTTTATCAGTGAAAAATTGAAAGCTGATCGTGATTTTATTCTGCGCATGATTGGTAAAGAGGTTACTAGTCTCTATTTTGCAGATAGTAAATTTAAGCAGGATAAAGAACTTGTTTTTGCTGCGATAGCTCACGACCCATATGCGTTGGCATACGCTGATATTAGTTTGCGTTCTGATCGAGATATTGTGGTTAAGGCATATCGCTTGCGGGCAAGCTCATTACAGTTTGCTAGCAAAAACTTGCGTTCAGACCGTGATTTCATGCGCCCGCTGATTATTGAGTATCCATATGCGTTTGAATTTGCATCAGAAGGGCTAAAATCTAATCGCGATTTTGTGAAAGATATTGTTTCTATCGCTGGTAGGGCACTGGAATATGCCGATGAAAGCCTAAAAGCTGATCCCGAAATTGTAAAGCTAGCTTTAAGTAGCTATCGCTGGGCTTTGGAATACGCGAGTAGTGATCTTTGTGATAATAGAGAGTTTATTATAGAAGTTTTACCTATTGCTGGACAGGTATTACGTTATGTCAGTGACCGATTAAAGTCAGATCCGTTAGTCGTGGCAGAAGCAATTAAATATTTTCCTTGGGCGATAGAATACATCAATAATGATGTGTCAGGGGTCGGTTTAGTTAAAAAAGATATTTAGTGAACCATAATCAGCATCTGGAGAGTTTGAGGAAGAATAGTTATTCTCCAGATGCGGATCCTGGTTTTTGGATAAAAAATAATTTCCAAGTGTATATTGTATTACTGTCTCATAAGATTATCCACTTTTATTTTTGTATAACAGTTATACAAAAATAAATAAACTTGTAAAGTAACTTATCTTAATTAATATTGTATTATGCTATAATTCAAGTTACATGTTTAGCATTTTATGTAAAGGATATATGTCAAATGAAGAAAATAGCGTTACTTGTGGCTGCCGTTGCTGGCACAATATCAGCAAGCTATGCCTGCACAACCATATTGGTTGGCAAAAATGCCAGTAGTGATGGTTCAATACTAGTAGCACGGAATGAGGATGGTCCGAGTGGTAATGCCGCAGTTAGATTTATGTACCACCCACCACGTAAGACTGGCTATTTGTACAAGAATGTAGAAGAGAATCAATTTACTTATCAAATGCCAGATAATTTGATGGGTTATACTGGTAGTCCAGACTGGCAAACTAATAATAGCACATTTGAAGAAGCTGGTTTCAATGATCTTGGCGTAGGTATTTCTGCAACAGAGACAATTCAGAGCAATACTAAAACTTTGCTGGTAGATCCATATGTTGAAAGTACTGGAATTGTAGAAGAAGCAATCCCAACTATCATATTGCCACAGATGAAATCAGCACGTGAAGGTGTCTTGATGCTTGGGCAGCTCATTGAGTCATACGGTTCAGGAGAAGGGTTTGGTGTAGCCTTTGTTGATAAAGATGAGGCATGGTATCTTGAAAATGCGGGTGGACATCAATGGTTAGCGGTTCGTTTACCTGAAGATGGTTATTTTGTTTCGGCTAACCAGTCTCGTCTTGGAACAGTTGATTTGTCAGATACTCAAAACTATCTTTCTTCTCCAAATTTAATCAGTTTTGCTGAGGCGAATGGTTTATATAATCCGAAAAAAGATGGTGCATTCAATTTTCACAAAGTATATGGACAGAATGATGAAACAGATAAAGGTTACAATTATCCACGTGTAACATATTTGCAAAACCTCTTTACTAAGTCAACTTTAAATTATCCTGTAAAAGATGGTGACTTTCCTGTATTCCTGAAGCCAGATCATAAATTGTCGGTTGCTGATGTTGAAAGTGCACTATCAAGTTATTATCAGGGAACGGAACAGGATCCATACACATCGCAAAATCCTAAAGCAACTAAACGTCCAATCTCGGTTTATCGTACGCAACAATCGCATGTCTTGCAGGTTCGGGATAATTTACCGATGCCAATTGCTAATGTAGAATATCTAAATTTGGGAATGACAGCAACCGGGATATTTGTTCCATTCTATCAGGGGGCAACAATTCCTGAAGAATATAAGATTGCGACCGATAAAGCAGATAATATCTCTGCTTATTGGAAATTCCGTCGCTTGCAAATGCTAGTAATGCAGAATTTCCCACGCTATGCACCTACAGTTCAGCAAAGCTATGCTTTATTAAGCCAGCAAATTGCGGATAATCAGAAGCAATTTGAATCAGAGTATGTGAAAATTTACGCCAAACATCCGAAAAAAGCTCAAAAACTATTGGATGAGTTTACTAAAAATACTTTGGATGCCGTATATGACGTTACCGATCAATTGACTAATCAAATTTTGACTGATCAGTCAACCAATGTTGGTAAGCTCTACGAGTTTCACGGCGCATAAATTTTAAATACCAGACTTTGTCTGGTATTTGTTTAACTAGTTACCTTTAGAAAGAAAATAGTATGTCTTCGGAAATGCGTTCTATAACCGCTAAATATATTTTTGATGGTGTAAATTTATTAACTAATAAAACTGTCCTGATAGCAGATAATCAAATAGTTGATGTGATTGACTCTGACAAGCTCTATGATAAAAGCCAGCTTGAAGATTTTGGCAATAGTGTCATTAGTCCAGGTATGCTGGATTTACAGTTAAATGGTTGCGGTGGTGTGCTGTTTAATGCAGATATCAGCATGGAAACACTGGAAATTATGCATAAAACTAATCTAAAATTTGGTTCAACTGGATTTTTGCCAACCTTAATAACTGCTGACTTTAATGACTCAATTACGGCTTTGGAAGTGGTAAAAGAATGGTTTAAGCGCTACGGTAATACTCGTGGCGTTCTTGGAATCCATCTGGAAGGACCTTTCCTATCTAAAGAAAAACGAGGGATTCACCCAGAAGAGTTTATCATTAAGCCAACTGACGAGATGCTTGCTAAGATAGTGCCATACGCTAAGCTATTTCCAATAAAAATGACGATGGCAGCAGAGAATGTTACACCAGAGCAAATTGAATTTTTAGCAAAACATGATATTATTGTTTCAATTGGGCATTCAAATGCGAGTTATGAGGTTGCTGAAAATGCATTTAAGCATGGAGCCAAAACCGTTACCCATATGTTTAATGCCATGAGTGGCATGACTGGGCGCAATCCCGGGTTAATTGGTGCTGTTCTGGCTAATCCCGTCTATCTTGGATTGATCGTAGATATGCTTCATGTAGATAAGGCTAATGTAAGATTAATGACTAATCTGAAACCAACTAGTATTTATCTAGTTACCGATGCTGTTACACCTACTGGTACTGATATGACAGAGTTTGATTTTGCTGGTAAACACTTATATGTCCGCGATGGCAAATGCGTTGATGATGCCGGAACTCTAGGTGGAGCGTATCTGACAATGAATGAAGCTATTGAGAACTGTGTTGAGAAATGTGGTTTAAGCCTTGAGCAGTCATTGACAATGGCGACTTTGATTCCAGCACGCTTACTTGGGCTTGATGATCAAATTGGTAAGATTGCTGAAGGTTATCGTGCAGATTTGATAGCTATTGATCTGGAGTCGTATTCTTGTAAATTGATTTAATAATATAGTCTTTGCTATTCTTTAATATCCACGCAATTGGCATATACTAGCAAGCTACTAATGTTGGTATATGCTTGATTTGAAAAATCTCGTTTATTAGACCTCTTTCATAACAAATTATTTTGCTTATGAACTTAGGGGTAAAATTCATATTTATTATCTATTTATACAAAAATGAATAATTATTATACAAAAATGTCTATTTTCAGTTTGTATGCTTATTTGTTAGAATCTGGGCATGAATGATTACAATATTAAGATAATCATGAAAAACGGTTCTAGAGGGAAAATAGGCATGAAAACAAATCAAATGAAAAAAGTAAGTGCAGCCTTGGTTGTGGCAGGAAGTCTGGCACTCAGTGGTTGTAATGGTGGTACCAGTAGTGGTGGTCAAAATCTGACAGGTGTTCCAATTAGTGCTAATGCAGCAAAAACGATATTTTCTGCTAATAACTGTTTGACCGGAAAGGTAAGTTTCTCCGGTTCTGCTGTCTGGTATGTAGGTGGCAGTATTGATATTACTAATACTTGTGCTTCAGACATAGATTTAAAAGCAAATACTATCAGCTTTACTGCTCAGGATAGTAAAGGTAATAAAGTTAGTGTTGGTACGCTAAATAATTGGTGGGCAAATGGAACCGGTTATAAAGTGATTTTTGCTGCTGGTAATGGTAACCAGCAGGTTGGTACATTTAGTGCCGATAACGGTAATGCTGTAATCAAACCAAATCAAACGATATCATTTACTGGTGGTTTGAATTTAAATGGTAGTACTTTTGATAATACAGTAGCGCAAAACACCTTTACAGTAAATGGCTCAACTCCTGCGCCAACCCCAACTCCTACACCTACACCAGTGCCTACTCCTACGCCAAGTCCTACTCCGATTCCTACGCCAACCCCAACTCCGTCACCGTCAGTTGATTGTAATGGTGTAGCAGGGTGGAATGCTGATACAACTTATGATAATTCAGGGACACCTGTAGTGTATCAAGATATTAAATATAGTAATGGTTGGTGGACAAAAGGTGATAATCCTGCCCAGAATAGTGGTGTGGCAGGTTCAGGTAAAGTTTGGACTATTCTAGGTAACTGTGGTGGAACGCCAACACCGACTCCTACACCAACACCGACTCCAGCTCCAACAGGAAAGATGAATGTAGTGGTGGATACAACAGCTGCAGGTTGTAGTGGCTCTGCATGTGGTACATTAACAGTAAACGTTACTAATTCTGCTGGTGCTAGTGTAACCAGTTTTACTGTCCCAGTAGCATCATTGGGTGGAACTTATACTCAGCCAGTAAATAATCTAGCTGTAGGTAGCTACACGGTGGCAGGTTCAACTATCAATAATACAACTGTTAGTTATACTCCAGCAGCAACAGCAAGCGTAACTTCGGGTGCAACTAGCACTGTGACAGTGAAATACACCGAAACTACACCTGTTACCACAACTGGAACAGCCACAATTAGCCTAGCAAATAATGTACCAAATTATACTGGTCAATTACAGGTACAAATCCTGAATGTTAAAAATGCAAATGAGGTAGTTGGTAATTACACGATTACGCAGGGTGGCTCATTCACTACTGCTGAGTTACCAGTAAGTGATGCTACTCATGATTACAAGGTAAAATTGTCAAGTGGTATTGCCGACCCATTGGCTGGTTTGTATTATGTTGAAAATGGTTTACCAACATTGACCGTTGCTAAAGGTAATGCTAATAGTTTATCTATTCCGATGGTTAAATCATCGGTGGCTACGAGTGATATAACACTTGCTATTAGCGGATTGACTACGAGTGATAAGGCTGGAACTTCTTTTAGTGATGCTGCAAACAAGTATAGTTATGTAACTTACTCTAATCAGGTAAATGGCAATAAGACTTATAAGATTGAAAATAATCTGAATCTAGGTGTGTCTGTAAATGCAGTTGGTAACAATTATAAAGTTAATCCAATTGTTAAAACGCAAACAGTTACAGGTACAGCAACCATTAGCGCTATTTTTGAGTCTAATGCGGTAATTCCGACTTCTGCTAGCTATGATTATACTACGGGCTATCAAGGTGGTGCTGGTGCAACAGTAACCGTTAGTAATGCGAGTGATATTATAAATCCTAAATCTGCTGTATTTACAACCAACTTCTCTCCAACAGTTAATGGACAATGTTTCACTAGTGTTTGGGGTGGTACGGAGATTAGTACTGTTAAAAGTGGTGCTTATTATAAAACAACAATTACAGCCAAAGACTCTACTGATTGGAATGGTAAAGTTACTCCTGGTTATTTGAATATTTCTTTAGCTTGTGGTCTTGGTGGAGGTGCTGTAGTAGTGCCTGGGGTTGAAATAGCAAATGTGTTAAGTTTATCAGTCGATGGTAAAAATGTTCCAATCAAAACACTTTGTTCAACTACTGATTGTAAAGATCCAGGTAATGGAAAAGTTATTGCTGGCTATTATGCAAATTGGTCTATGTATGGACGTAAATATCCACTATCAAGTGTACCATTCCAAAATATTAATGATCTAATTTATGCGTTCATTGATTTTAATGAAGCAACAGGTGATGTTGTTTCTCAAGATGCATGGGCAGATAGTAATCAATTACCTGCTTTAAGTAAGGCCGCATTACAGTATCCATACTTAAAAACTTCATTGTCATTTGGTGGTTGGACTAGGCGTGGAAATGGTAGCGATTTCCCTGCTGTAGCATTCTATAAGATGACGACTGGCGCTGGTGCTGATACTAGAATTAATAACTTTGCTACCCAAGCAGTTAATGACATGCGTGCTGGTGGCTTCTCTGGAATTGACATTGACTGGGAGTGGTGGTCTAATAAAGAATTAGGTGCTCCTTCTGATCAAATGATAAGCTTGTATAGTAAATTGCGGGATAAATTAGATGCTGCAGCAAAAGCAGATGGTAGACAATATTATCTAACGATAGCGGTGAGTGCTGGTCCAAACGTAATTAGCGATTCTCAAAATGCTTATACTGGTGGTGGTTCTGGATTCTGGGCAAAAGTTAATAGCTTAGTTGACCATGTTAATGTAATGAGCTACGACATGCACGGTGCTTTTGATACTTATGCTGATTTCCAAGCTCCGTTAGGTATGCAGCCTAATAGTCCATACAAGGATACAAATTGGGATATTAACTATGTGATGAATCAATATCATCAATTAGGTGTTGATTATGCTAAGTTAGTGATGGGTATACCTGCCTATGGTCGCTCTATGTATGTAAGTTCTCTTGATAACAATGGTTTATATCAAAAAGTGACTGGAACACCAGTAGGTGAATTTGATACAGGGACTGACATTAGTGGTGTGTTTGATTATAAATGTATTGTTACTAAAAAATGTAACTCTTCAAGTGATATGATTAGTGCGTTAACGTACATCCAATATCCAAATGCTTTATATACAGAGAAAAGTAGTATTGCCCAACAGCCTTGGGGTTACGGTTCTTTTGGTGGTAAAAACTACTTCATAACTTATGATGATGTTCATTCTACAATTGTTAAAACTGAACGAGCTAAATCACTTGGTCTTGGTGGTATGATGATTTGGGAGTTAGATGGTGATACAATAGATCCTCAAACTTCATTGATTAGCAATATCAAAGCTACGTTAAATAAATAAAATTTATTGATTTGCTGAAAGTCTCCTAATAATAACTAGGAAGCTTTCGTCGTGATGATTAATCAATATTCCCTCAAAGAAGGCAATCCATCGTGGTTGCCTTTTTTTATTTATTGCTCTTGAATTATTCTAATTTGTTGCCATATCTAGGTAGAGAATTAAATATTATTTTTTAAGGTAAATTTGAATGAACCTGACACCTAGAGAGATCGTAGCGGAATTAGATAAGTATATCATTGGACAAAAGGATGCCAAGAAAGCAGTTGCTATTGCATTAAGAAATCGTGTAAGACGGCAAAAGGTGGCGGAACCATTAAGAAGTGAGATAACTCCAAAAAACATATTAATGATAGGTCCAACCGGCGTTGGTAAGACTGAAATTGCTCGAAGATTAGCAAAATTGGCTAATGCACCATTCATTAAAGTTGAGGCAACCAAATTTACTGAAGTTGGCTATGTTGGTAAAGATGTTGACTCAATTATTCGTGATTTAGTTGAAGTTGCAATAAAAAATCAGCGTGAAGAAGAGCGCGCGAAAAATCGGGATAAAGCAAAATTAGCCGCTGAAAATCGTATTCTTGATGTATTACTGCCGCCAGCACGTGATACTTTTGGCGAAACTGCTTCCAATGAGGATGATGCGGTAGCCAAGGAAAACTCGACTCGGGAACGTTTTCGAGTAATGTTCCATGAGGGTAAACTAGATGATAAAGAAATTGAAATTGAAGTTATACAGCAAAAACCACGTGTTGAACTAATGGGACCTCCAGGAATGGAGGAATTAACCAGTCAGTTACAGGGGATGTTTGAAGGTGCTGGTGAAGGTAAAAAACGTAAGCGCAAGCTAAAAATAAAAGATGCTTATAAAGTGATTCTTGATGAAGAGGCTGGTAAACTGGTCAATGAAGACGAATTACGCCATGTTGCATTACAGAATGTTGAAGAGAATGGGATAGTTTTTCTGGATGAAATTGATAAAGTAGCGATCAAAAGTGGCGGGAATAGTGCCGATGTTTCTCGTTCCGGAGTTCAGCGCGATCTATTGCCTTTGGTTGAAGGAACTACTGTTTCGACTAAATACGGTATGGTTAAGACAGAACATATTCTTTTTATTGCCTCTGGTGCCTTCCATGTGGCTAAACCTTCTGATTTATTACCAGAACTACAGGGGCGTTTTCCAATCCGGGTTGAATTAAAGTCATTAACAGAAGAAGATTTTAAACGGATTTTGGTTGAAACCGATGCTAGTTTAACTCAGCAATATAAGGCGTTACTGGCAACAGAAGGAGTTGAACTACAATTTACTGATGATGGCATTGCTAGGATGGCAGAAATTGCATTTAATGTCAATGAAAAAACTGAAAATATTGGAGCTCGGCGCCTATATACAGTTGTTGAAAAATTACTTGAAGATCTTTTATTTGATTCTAATGGTGAAAATCTGGTAGAGATTAATTCTGGTTATGTGTCTGAAAAACTTGGTGAAATAGTTAAGTCTGAGGATTTGTCTCATTATATTCTATAAAAAAATTTGAGTAATTAAAGACTTTGTTGTATAATACCACAAATTTTATTTTTAACAGTTTTTGTTTTATTAATTTTAAGGATGTTTATGAAAAAGTTAGTGCAAATTTTATTGGTATCTTCAGCTTTAGTTTCTGTTGCTTATGCAGATACAGTTTACGTAGATGGTAAACCAGTTGATCAGAAAGTTATCAATCAGGCGATGGATCAATTGAAAAAAAACCCAATGGCTGCTCAACAGTTAAATAATCCACAGTTTAAAAAAGAAATGTTGCAGTCAATCGGTATGCAACAAGCTGTATTAGCCGAAGGTAATGCTCAAGGGTTAGATAAAAGCCCTGAATATCAAGCTAAGTTAAACGAAGTAAAACCAATGATTTATGCACAGATCATGCAGGAAAAAGCTAACGCTAAGCCAATTACTGATGCTGATATTAAAGCTAAATATGATCAAATGAAAGCTGATGCTGCTAAGCAACAACAATATGATGTTTCACATATCCTAGTAAAAGACCAAAAAACAGCTAACGATATCGAAGCTCAATTGAAAAAAGGTGCTAATTTTGCTGATCTGGCTAAAAAATACTCTACTGATCCTGGTTCAAAAGCTAATGGTGGTGAGCTTGGTTGGTCTGATGGTTCTAATTATGTTCCTGAATTTACAGCAGCTATCAAAACACTTAAAAAAGGTCAATATACTACTACTCCAGTTAAGACTCAATTTGGCTACCATATTATCAAACTTAATGATACTAAATCTGGTGGTGCTAATTTCCCTGCTTATGACAAGATCAAAGATCAAATCAAACAGCAAATCCAAATGGAAAGAACTAAAGCTTTCTTTGATGGTTTAAAAGCTAAACATAAAGTTGAAGTTAAATAATTTTAGTAAAAAAGCTAATAGTGTTACTTAATGTTGCAGTAAAAATTAAAACAGAAGTTTTATTTTATTGATTTAGGTGATCTATAAGAAATAGCTAAAAGGCTCATGTTAAAATAAGGGTATGTATTTATACATACCCTTATTTTTTGGCCATAATCTAAATGAATCAAAGTAAATTTCAGTCTGGGTTTTCTCTTTACGAGTTAATTGCGGTTCTCACCATAATTGGAATTGCATTAGCCATGTCACTGCCGCAAATGTATCGGCAGGTGATGCGTCGGAATAATGAAGCAACCTATCTTCAATTTAAGGCAATTCTAAAGCATGCGCAGGCGGAAGCATTCCGGCGTGGGGCACCGATAACTGTTTGTGCGGCAAGTTTCTTTACCAATTCTTCTGGAAATCATACTTATCTTGGAAATAATACTTGTAATGGACAGAACTGGAATGAGGGAGTGCTGGTATTGAGAGATTTAAATCAAAATGGTAGTTATAATACCGGGGAGCGGATCCGAGCATACCGTTTTGATGCTGATGTTTCAATTACTGCAACTACCTCAGTTAATGCAGGAGTCAGTTCTTTTATAATAGCTTCAAACGGGCAGATTGCAACCGCAAATACGCCATTTAGTTTTACATTTAGCCAATCTAAATATGGTATGTCCTATACCCGAAAAATTTGCGTAAATAGCTATGGAAATGTATGTATCAAAAATGAAGATGATACCAGTGCCTGCACTTCAACGGGAGATACAACATGCAATTAAAAAATACGCGTAATGGCTTCTCCATTCTGGAAGTGATGATTGCTGTAGCCGTAATTGGTGCATTGGGAGCTGGGATTTATCGTTTGCAATTAGCAGATCTTTCTGCAACTCAGCAAATTACAGTTAAACAGCTAATGATGCAATCAGCTACCAGTCTTGCTAGCCAGATTTATACTAATCTTAATTATTGCGCAACAAATAATACAATGCGGGTAAGCGGTTGTACTGCAACCAGTGGCGCAAATAACTATACCGAGACGGCTTATACCGATAATAATAGTATTGGAATTGATTGTAGTGCTAATTCGTGTTCTGATAGCCAATTTGCCCAGTTTTTGCTTTATCAGTGGAAGTCTGGATTTGGGAATATGCCTGTTTCCAATGTAAAGGGAATTGTTTGTCGGGATACTAGCATGACAATTCCTACTGCGGCGAATAATGGCGGCTGTAACGGTAGTGGAGGGCTTGTGATTAAAATGGTCTGGCAATCGCACATAGAGGCAGCTGAGTCCGCGGCGATTGGTGATAATAATTTTATTCTTTTACCATTGGCGAACAGATGAAACACTATATTCGCGGATTTAATCTAATTGAGCTTCTGGTTGCAATTGCAATTAGTGCTTCAATTATTTCTGCCATTGTTTTTTCGTATAGTAATCTTTTTAGCGGTTATCTATTTAATAATACTAAAATCGATGCACAACAATCACTAAAGCTTGCCATGTCAATGATTCGTCATGATGTACAAAATGCTGGGGTTTTTGGTAGCTTCAGTCTTCACAATGCATCTGCCGGAAGTATGTATAATTCAATAGGTAGCAGTTGTGGTAATGAATGGTGTACGCTAGATTCTGCGGGGGTCGGAGTAATGGGCATCAGCTCTGCTCCAGCTGGTTCTGGAATAAGTGGTTTAACATCTGAGATCTTGAGGGTACAGTATGGAGTCAATAAGGTAAATTATCTTACAGCTATTGAATCTATGGCTTGTGCTAGTAATAATTGTATTAACCGGATGCAATTTAATAATAATGGCAGTATTGATTTAAGTGCTAGTTCATATATCTTGGCTTCTGCGAATCATTTATATTCGCTCAATGGAATTGGAACACCAACGACAGATGGAGGTAATGTAATATTTAATAATCTAGTTGGTGCAAATTACTTTATCCAGATTGAATCACAAAGCGATGGAATAATCTACGACCCAGATCAATATACTATGCAGTTAATGAATCTCAATACAAAGTACTATTATGTGGCAACGGTTAATAGTCAGAGAGGGCTTTATGTTGTTACTTTTAACGGAGTATCATTAAGTTCGCCAGTACTTATCTCAACAGCGATAAGTAGCCTTAGTCTGAAATATATTATTTACACGACTACTAGTCCTAATTTTAATAATTCTCCGGTAAATGACAGTTATACTATTTGTACAACCTCTGAAATGAATAATTCAGGAAATAGTCGCTGTTTTAATCGCTGGGGGCGTGTTCTGTCTGTTATCATAACTTTAACTAGTTCAGTTACTAATGGTGCTAATACAACTACGCAAACTATTTCTGATAATATCGGGTGGTTGAGATGAAACTAGCTATTTTTAGACAATCAGGATCTGCGTTGGCTATGACTCTTTTAGGTTTATCCCTAATGGCAGTAGTTATTTTGACGTTAAATAAGCTGGTGCTGTCATATCATAATTCTGCCACAAATATTGGTGATTATGATTTAGCCCAAAATGCTGCTAAAATGGCGTTGATAAATGCAGAGCAGACGGTCTATAATTTTGATAATAGTAATGGAATGGAAGCACTAAGTATTGCTGCCAGAGTAGCTAAGGTAGAATCAGTTGGGGTTAACAATTGTAATAATGGCTGGTGTTATTCTACTTTAACTAGTTGGAAGCCGTGGCTAGAATCTGCTAACTCCAGTTCCAGACCTTGTAATAGCTATGATATTAATATAAATGGTAGTTCTAATGCTCTGCCTTGGATTGATCATAGTACTGGTTTTGCTTTAGCTTTTAATACTGGTATTGGCGGCTTGTGTGCGCAGCCAAGATATTTTATGGAGCTTGTTAATCCAGCATTTACTGGTCGCCAGACTGGTGCTAATACTGGAGAGATTACACAGTTAAATGGCAAAACAATTAAGCTTTATAATAATGGTAATGGAGCAAGACCAGCAAGGCTATATCGGATTACCGTCAGGGCATATGGGCGGAATGGGAATACTCGCGTTACTCTTCAGGAATATGTGGCAATAGTTAGAAATACAAACTTGCGTGGCGATGGGGCGGATACAGTTAGCCATCAAATTATTCCAGTCTCGGTTCGCTGGTTATATGATGATTGATGGAGGCTGAAGTGAAAAAAGGATTGTCTTTAATAGAGTTGATGATTGCGGTTGCGATACTTGGGATTTTAGCAAAGTTTGGTGTGAGCTTATATTTTGACCAAATCAAACGTTCCAATAAAACTACTGCAATTCAGGTGCTGCATCAAAATGTAAATAAAATGGAGCAATACTATAGCCAAAAAGGGAGCTATCTTGAAAGCAATAATACTTGGCCTGGCAATGTTATAACCAGTGTGGTTGGTATAAATGGCAGTGCTGTTTATTCAATATCTTATTATCCAGCCCAAGCCAGCACGGCTAATCAGCAAGCTTTCTGTTTACTAGCTAGTCCGGTTGGAAATATAAGCCAATCATATCAGTATCCGATATACATTAATCGCTACGGCAAAATTTCTAGTACCCCACCAGATGACTGTTCGTTTAATTCAGTTACTACCCCAAGTTTATGTCCAGCGGGAGGGGCTTTTCCGCCTTGTTCTGGTGATTGCAGTAATGGCGGTCCTTATAGCGCTTGTTCTGGTCATTGTAGTGTTGTTACTGTCTGTAACGGGGGGTGTAGTGGAAGCTGCTCTGGAAGTATTATTTATGGTAGTTGCAGTGGTTCTTGTCAAAATAGCTTCATTAAAAATAATTGTAGTGGTAGTTGCTCTGGGTCGACAGTTTGTGGTTCTTGTAGTGGTTCGTGTTCTGGGGTAAATAAGAATGGGTGTTAATTCTAGAAGCACAAGCGAGAGTAAGATGGGATTTACACTGATTCAACTGATGATTACGATTGCTGTAATTGGAATTTTAGCGACAATTGCAATTCCTAGTTATCAGAATTATATCATCACAAATAATATGCGTTCAGCGGCTAAGACGGTACTGAAAGACGCTCAATATATGCAAAAATGGTTTAATTTATGTGGTAGTTATGCAAGGGATACGGCAAGTACGCAAACACCACAATGTTTTACTGGAGCTTCAAATGCTGGTAATGTTGCATGGCCTATTTTACCGTATCTGGTAGCACCAGAGTCAGGTACTCCTTTATATAGGATTGGGTTTACTTCCGCAACTCCAAATACGACAGACCCCGGTGATTTCAATGGGGTTAGGTTAATTGCAACACCAATTTGTGGCACAGTTCAGGCTAATTCTGGCTGTGTATGTGTTGATCAGGATTCAAACGTGACTGAGAATGCCAATGCAACTTGTAGCAATGCTGGCGGATTATGTAGCTGTACCAACTGAAATGAGTTACTAATCATGTGGATAAAAAATAATAAGATATCCATAGTGTTGGGCTTTTCCCTTCTTGAGATAATAATTGGTATAGCTATTGTTGCTACTTTAGCCTTGCTAGGTATGTCTATTTATCAAAATTATAGTCAAAAAGCCAATCGTGAAATTGCTAAAACTGTACTTAGGCAGGATGCGGCTAAAATGGAGCAGCATTATAGCCAGTATGGTTCTTATCTAGATAATAGCAATACCTGGCCTGATAATTATATTGAAAGCTATATTAATGGGACTACGGGAGCCATTTATAGCGTCAGCTTTGTTCCAGCTGTGCCAACTTTAGCAAATCAGCAGGTCTTTAATATTCTAGCTAGTCCAGTTCAGGACTCAATTCAAAGTAGCGATTCTTCAGGGCGTTTATGTATTAATCAAACTGGAAATATTTTAGAAAATGCGACTGCGAATTGTGCTACTACAGGTAATAGCTGGAATTCGGACTTATGTGCTGGTAATGTGACTACATCACCAGCTGTAGCTACTTGTGCCTATAATGATAATTGTAGTAACAATACCATCTGTGGAAGTTGTTCGGGAGGCAATGGTGCTCCAGGTTCATGTAGCGGTAGTTATGTGGGCGGAGCATGTAGTGGGGATTGTAGCGGAAGTTTTATTGTTGGGAATTGTGATGGAAACTGTTCGAATTCAACTGTTTGCGGCAGTTGCTCTGGTGACTGTAGTGGAGTGAACCAAAATGGCTGTTAGGTAGCTTGGTTGGTTTGTGTTAAAATTATTGCTTGAATTTTATAAAAATAAGTATTTGGGATCTGGAATGCAGGAAATCTATAATCATAGTCAAATAGAAAAGAAATGTCAAAATAAATGGCGTGAAAGCAAAGTATTTGAGGTAAAAGAAGACTCAAATAAACCTAAAATGTACTGTATGCCGATGCTTCCTTATCCATCCGGTAAACTACATATGGGGCATGTCAGGAATTATACTATTACCGATGTACTCGCTCGTTTTTACAAACTAAAAGGCTATAATGTTCTTCATACTATCGGGTGGGATGCATTTGGTTTGCCTGCTGAAAATGCAGCAATGAAGTCCAAAGTTGCACCCGCTACATGGACATATCAAAATATTGAAAATATGAAAGCCCAGCTTGAAAATATGGGGCTTAGTTTTGATTGGTCGCGTGAAATAGCTACCTGTAAACCGGATTATTATCACTGGCAGCAATGGTTATTTGTGCAGCTATACAAAAATGGCATTATTTATCGTAAAAATGGTATTGTTAACTGGGATCCGGTAGATCAGACGGTTTTAGCCAATGAGCAGGTTATTGATGGCAAAGGCTGGCGCAGCGGTGCTACAGTTGAGAAAAAAGAAATTCCGATGTATTATTTTGCGATTACCAAATATGCTGAAGAGTTATTGTCAGATCTAGATAAATTAGATGGTTGGCCAGAGCAAGTTAGGTTAATGCAGAAAAACTGGATCGGTAAATCGCGTGGGATGGAAGTAACTTTTGTCGGCTGTGATGGTTATGATGGATTAACTGTGTTTACTACTCGTCCAGATACCCTAATGGGAGTTACTTATGTTGCGATCTCGGCGGAACATCCATTAGCTGATGCAGCCCTTAAATTAAAACCAGAGTTGGCAGATTTTATTCATGAATGTAAAATGGGTGGAGTATCCGAAGCCGAATTGGCAACTCAGGAGAAAAAAGGTGCATTTAGTGGTTTATATGTAACCCACCCTTTGACTAATGAGAAGGTTCCTGTTTGGATTGCTAACTATGTACTTATGAATTATGGTACTGGTGCGGTTATGGCAGTACCTAGTCATGATGAACGTGATTTTGAATTTGCGACTAAATATGATCTGCCAAAAAAAGTAGTAATCAAACCAGCTAAAGCTGATGAGGCTTATACTCCTGATACCGAAGCATATACTGAATATGGTACTTTAATTAACTCAGGTAAATATGATAGATTAAATTTTGATCAGGTATTTGCAGCTTTAGAAGAAGATCTGACAGCCAAAAATGCTGGGCAGGTTAAAGTAAATTACCGATTACGTGATTGGGGAATTTCTCGTCAACGCTATTGGGGTTGTCCGATTCCAATCATTCATTGTGAACATTGTGGTGATGTCCCGGTACCGGAAGAAAATCTACCTGTTGTCTTGCCAGAAGATCTAATCCC
>JBDHRI010000147.1:0-3933 GCA_039807465.1 Burkholderiales bacterium
TCAAATGCCTCGTTTTTTTACCAATGTTTGTTTACAAGCTGGTGAGCAGCTATCATTACCCATTGAAGTAGTAAGGCATATGGTGGTTTTAAGATTGCGAGTCGGAGAAGAAGTTAGACTATTTAATAATGATGGTTGTGACTATTTGGCAAGAATATTAGACTTACATAAGCGCGAAGCTAGGGTTGAAATAACTGGTAAAATTGATGTTCAGTCGGAATCTAATTTTGTAATTACGCTAATGATAAGTTTGATTGCTAATGATAAATTTGAGTTAGTTATTCAAAAAGCTGTTGAATTGGGAGTACAAAAAATAATCCCAATAATTACAGAAAAAACTCAGAGGGTTAAAATCGATCGATATGCTGGGAAATTGGAGCATTGGCAAAAGATAATTATTTCTGCCAGTGAACAGTGTGGACGGGCAAAGTTGGCTAGCATTTCAGAAATTAAATCAATGGATGAGGCATTATCTGAAAATAAAAGTGATATTAATTTCATCCTTTCTCCACATCATATTGCTAAAGAGAATAATTTAGTATCTGATAAGCCTCACTCAGCTTCTTTGGTGATAGGTCCGGAGGGTGGGTTTACAGAAGAAGAGATTCAACTTGCCAATCAGGCAGGGTTTCTTAGCCTTAACCTTGGTACGCGAATCTTGCGCGCCGAAACCGCAGCAATTACGGCAATTTCATTATTGCATTGCCGTTTTGGCGATTTTCAAATTAATTAACAAGGGGAATATAAATGAAATCAGCAATGATTAAGCTATTTTATCTGACAACCGCAATAATATTAATTGCGTGTGGTGCAGGTACGGAGGGGCAAAGCATGCCTATTGGTGGAACAGCCTTTACCGGGACATTTACTCCTGGAATTGGTAATCTATCAAATGGTGGAGCTAATGCCTGTATTAGTAATGGTCCAGAACAGCTTACCTTTATTGTGCAGGAGTCAACTACTGTTTTTTATGATTTAAATATAGGCTCTGGTCAGATACCAATAATTCAGGGGAGCTTTGTCAATGGAGGACAAAATGTTAACCAGAATAATCCTTGTTTTAATGGGGTGGTTAGTTATTCTACTTGTGCCGCAGCACAATCGGGTACAATTACTTTCAATGCCTGTAGTGTGACATTACAAGGTAGTATCTATGTTTTTCAAGCAACATATTATTTATTTTCAGCAGACGGTGTTTCTATAGGATCAGGACCGATATATGCAACCAAATAATGGACGTAGTGGATACAATCGAAAAGCAATTGACTGGATAAAAGACGCATGGCATCTTGCAAAGCCATATTGGACTAGTGATCAAAAATATAAAGCCTATGCACAAATTATTGCAGTTATAGTATTAAATTTGGCCTATGTTTATGTAACAGTGGTAGCAAATAGCTGGTATAACTCATTTTATGATGCATTACAGCGTTATGATAAGAAGTTATTTGCACCGCTAGTGATAAAATTTGGCTGGATTGCATTTTTTAATGTAATAGTGCAGCTAATTTCATTTTATATCCGTAAACACCTTGAGATTGCTTGGCGGCGCTGGATGACTGATCGCTACCTGAACAATTGGTTATCAAATCAGGCATATTATAAAACTAGATTTACCGAGAAAGTTGATAATCCGGATCAGCGTATCAGTGAAGATATTGGAAGCTTTATTAGCCTATCGCTAGATTTGAGTCTGGGTCTTTTAACTTCAATGGTTAGTCTATTTTCATTTGTTGGTATTTTATGGCATTTATCAGGTAATTTTAATTTTACCTTGCTGGGGCATAAGTTATATATTCCGGGTTATATGGTCTGGCTTGCCATTCTCTATGCCGGATTAGGGACTTATATTACTTTTAAAATTGGTAAGCCATTAATTAAACTTAATTTTCGTCAGCAGGTATATGAGGCAGATTTTCGTTTTGGCTTATTGCGGATTCGCGAATACAGTGAGGAGATTGCTTTTTATAATGGTGAGCAGCAGGAGAAAACTGGGCTAACTAATAAGTTTCATAATGTTGTTGATAATTTTATGCGGGTAGTTAAACGAACGCTTAAAATTAATGGTTTTAATTTTGCTTATGGGCAAACTTCAGTTTTGTTTCCACTTTTGGTAAATGTGCCACGTTATCTTGCCAAAGGCATGACTCTTGGTGATTTGATGCAAACCATGTCGGCTTTCGGGCGGGTACAAGATGCGTTATCCTATTTCTTAGATGCTTATGGTTCACTTGCTGGTTGGCGGGCAGTAATGGATCGTTTATACGGTTTTGAAGAGTCAGTAATTAATGCTACAAATCTACATGGATTACAAAAGCTTCCTGATCAGAATGGTTTATTGCAGGTAAGTAATTTGTGTATCAATTTACCTAATGGCAAAAATCTAGTGCAAGGAATTAATTTTAAATTGTCTGCTGGCGATCGTTTATTGATCCGCGGACGTTCAGGTAGTGGTAAGACTACCTTATTGCGTTCTCTGGCTGGGATATGGCCATATTCTAGTGGCGAAGTAAAAGTTGCTGATGCTGCTAGTAATGAATTATTTGTTGGACAACGTCCGTATGTTCCGGCAATTAGATTGCGTGAAGCAATTTGCTATCCGTTAAGCGAAAATTTACCAGATGATGAAGCATTAAAATTGGTGTTACGCGAGTGTGGTATTGCGTATCTTGCCAGTCGTTTAGATGAAATTAGTGACTGGGGTAAAATACTCTCATTGGGAGAGCAACAGCGCCTTGCATTTGCCCGTATTCTAGTAAATTCTCCAGCCGTTATTTATCTAGATGAATCGACTTCAGCCTTGGATGAAGAAATGGAGCAACATTTATATCAGTTACTTCAAGATAAATTGCCTGCTAGTGTGGTAATTAGCGTTGGTCACCGGAGTACGCTAAAACGGTGGCATAATCAGGAATTAGATTTTAATCAGTTACAAAGTGCATAAAGAATGTTTGAAGAGTTAGTCAAATCAGAGCTTGAGCTTGTTGATAAAGTAATCAGGAAAGATTTGGGGTCGCAGGTTCCTCTAATTAATACTGTTGGTGAATATATTATTTCTGCGGGTGGTAAGCGAATCCGCCCTTTACTAACAGTAATATGTGGGAGAATGCTTGGGAATTCTTCGGAGCTAATTTATAAAATGGCAGCAATGATAGAGTATATTCATACTGCTACTTTACTTCATGATGACGTGGTGGATGAATCTGGTTTACGTCGAGGTCGTGCAACTGCAAATGCCGTATTTGGTAATGCAGCCAGTGTTCTGGTTGGCGATTTTATCTATACTCGTGCATTTCAGTTAATGGTTGAAAGTAATTCACTTAAAGTACTTAAAATCATGGCGGATAGTACTAATGTTATTTCCGAGGGCGAAGTACTACAGTTATTAAATATTGGACGTAGTGATTTGACTGAGGTAGAGTATTTTAAGGTAATCGAAAGTAAAACCGCACGATTATTTGAAGCTGGAGCACGTGTTGCAGCAATTGTTAGTGATGCAACAGTAGAAATTGAAGATAAATTGGCTGATTATGCCATCTGCCTAGGAACTGCTTTCCAGATAGTTGATGATATTCTGGATTATAGTAGTAGCTCTGAAGTGATGGGTAAAAATGTCGGTGATGATTTACTTGAGGGGAAAGTAACGCTGCCGTTGATATTTCTATTGGCTAATGGCGATGCTAGTACTAAATCTCTGATTGCTACAGCTATTGATAAACCACAGGAGGCAGATATTGAAAAAGTGGTTAGCCTGGTAGTAAACAGTGATAGTCTGGATTATTGCCGCAAACTTGCACATGATTATGCATTAAAAGCAAAAGATGCATTAAATAGCTTACCAGATAATAACTATCGGGATGCCTTATTTCGTATTGCTGAATTAAGTATTGAGCGAATTAAATAGTAGGTAATTTGTTACGGAAAAAGTCAGTC
>JBDHRI010000148.1:0-3916 GCA_039807465.1 Burkholderiales bacterium
AATATAAATTAAAAATTTTACATATGGTGAATTGCATCGTGTGTATCGATATGATGCGTATGCTCAGCTGCCAAAGGTGGTATGTCCGACTGGCATAATGATTGATATTTCCAACCATTGGTACGCTCTAGAAACTCCATTTTAGCAGCAGTCAAGAAATCACTTTCAGCGATAAGATCAAGCCCGGTTAATGCCAGCACCTGAGCTGCACGCATCATACCCTTTCTACCAATAGTCATACCATTACAAGCTGTAGCTGCCCAAGTATGTGGTGCAAAACCAGTTGGCCAACATGCAATTGCTACACCCGATGTTGGTGTAATATAGCTGATATCCCCCACATCGGTTGCACCGCCAAAATTAGTACCTTTGGGATCCGGAGCAATTTTGGTTGATAACCCAACTTGTTCATAACCTTCTGACTCTTGCATTTGCTTAGCAAAAGCCTGCTCTTCTTCGGTCCAATCTGGTGCACCTAATTGAGTTAAATAATGCATAATCCGATCTGCCATGTTCTGGTTTGGTAAAAGATCATAAGCACCTGCTAAATTAGTAAACTCTTCTCTAGTTTGAGTTGCGAGAGCAGCCCCCTTAGCAATATCTCTCATCCAATCCATATACTTCAAAACATTCTTTGCATTTGGTCCACGATATCCAACATTTATTCTTGCATAGTCAGAAACTACATTTACTGCCTCACCAGCCTTCTCAATAAGGTATTGAACTCTAGACTCGGGAAGAATGTGTTCACGCATCGCATTTATGCCATGCACAAATATTTCCGCCGCATGAGCAGCACTACGCCCATCCCATGGCGCAAGACCAGAGTGACTAGTTTTTCCAAAAAATTCCACTCTCAAATTAACTATTGCTGGTGTATTTATATTAAATGGCATGGTTTTATTTAATGGGTGCCAATGTAACATGCATCAAGGGCGTCAAAAGCCCCAGCTCTTGCCATATAGTTTTTACCAGTTAGTACTTCTTCAGCTGGGCAACCAAAAACCTTGATTGTTGCATTAATATTATTTTTTTGTAAATATCTTTTTAACGCAACCGCAGCACATATTGCTCCAGCACCAATTAAATTATGCCCGCAACCATGTCCATTAGGGTTTCCATCCTTTCTTGGCATCTTATTTGTTATTATCTCATTACCTAGCCCTGGTAAGGCATCAAATTCAACTGTAATTCCAAGTACTGGCTTTCCACTACCCCAAGTAGCAACCCAAGCATAATCTAATCCACCAATGCCATGATCGCTAATAATAAAATCATTATCTGCCAGATAATTCGCAGTAAGCTTAGAACTTTGCTCTTCCTCCAAGCTTAATTCACTTAATTCCCACATTCTGTATGCCAAGTCCCATACTTGATTCTCAAGTGAGTTAACCTCATTTAATAAATCCATGTTAATCATCTTATAAGCTCCTTTATATAAAAAACACTAACTTAAGATTACAATAATTACAATTTTAGATTGTCTTGTATAACATCAATATAAATAGCTAATATATATCTGTGTTATATAGCTATTCCCACCAGCATTAATATCTGGCACCTGCTGATAAGCATAAACACCAAATAAAGTCAGCCCTCTAATTTGTGGAATATTATATGTTGCAGTAAAGTCATATTCCTGAGTTCCATTCCATTCGGCAACAGAAGTATTAAATATCGTATAGGCAGTAGAAAATGAAAGACTACCATCAAGAAAGGTAAAGCTTGGGCTTAACTTGTATGCCGAACCAGCAGTGCCCAAGTCTGCCAATCCTGACATATAGGGCGTAGAGTATAGCGGATCGGTAGCAAAACCATAGGTGTATGGGGTAACAATGGCTCCATTACCATAAGCAGAGTTTGGTCCCCAAACACTATTATATCCAATGCTCAATCCAAACCAATCATAGTTAACCGCACCTTGTAATCCAACAAAGTTACTGGAAATCTGCCCCAAACTATCATTAGTCAAGGCATTACTTCCGTTTGCCAACTGATTATCTGTTCCTGCCTGCGCGGCAAGGCTAAAAGATAATGCTTTACTTGGCTGAAATTTTATACTGTTATCAGCATATAGCAGTGTACCATAATTATTAAATTGATAGCCCCAGATACGCAGATTATACTGATTATTCCAGCCAGCATAATTTGCACCCAAAGCAGCTGTTCCTGAAGAAGTTACCGAAGGATTATTATTAACAATGGTGCCGCCCAAATAATCATATCCCTTATTATAAAACGTATATGGTGTAAATCCGGTTTCACTAACTATCTGCGCACCATTAAAAGTTAGCGCAGTTAATAACCACCCGCCACCCGGATATACATTTACCAAAAGCCCCTGATATGTTGTACCAGGAGACATTACATTTGCATAATAATTCTCAGATAACCAAGGGCTATTATTTATCCCGATATAACCAGCGTCAACTTGAATAACATTACCATGCTGATATTCAAGATAAGCTTCCGAAACAGTAACCTGCTCATTCGAAGGTAAAAAAGGAGCAGCGTTGGTATTAGAACCATTCATCTGTGCAGCAAAAAAAGGATTCATTGCAGTAAATACGCCCCCAGCAGAAAACCCACCAACGCTACCAGTCTGCCCGAAGAGGTTCAAGCCATATGCATAATTTGGGTAGCCCGCACCGACACCTGTATATTGCGCAGACGCACCCGCCTCTACATTCCATGTTCCATCAGAAAATAATCGTTCTAGAAAATTATGCTCTTGAATTTGACTTTCATTTAGACTCCTGGTTCCGCCGCCACTAACTATTGAACGATAAGGGTTTTGAATAAAATTATCTGATCGAATATAACTTGCATTTGTATTTTCAACTCCAGATTCATTTTCATCTGCAAATATTGAAAAACTTGTACAAACTAATAGCGAATAGAATAATTTTTTCACTCAATAGCTTCCTTCTCTTTACCTTATCTACAAACAACTGACTCTATCGCAAAGTTATCAGCTCGGATTTAGAATCAATTGCTACCAGTGATTTGTTTAACCTCAGCTGGCTTATATAGCTCACTAACTGGAAGACTGAAAGGCTTCGGATTATTTTTTTAGAATATTTAAATTAAACTGTACATAATTTAAACTAATTTTAGTTTGGATATAGTAGGCAGTGTTATTTTGTTTAAATAAATGATACTATTAAGTAACTAAGCCTTTATAAACAGTAGAGACACCTGTAATAATAAATTGAACCCCTATAGCAAGTGTAAATAATCCCATTACTTTAATTAAGACACTCATCCCAATATCTCCAAGAATTTTGACTACATTATTTGCAAAATAAAAGCAGATAAAAACAACTACTGTAATACTTAGAATGGCAACAAATAATTCTGGCATAGTGTGGCTTTTCTTTGCCATCTCAGTAAATAAAGTTATTGTAGAAATAGTTCCAGCACCAGCAGTTAAAGGAAGAGCAATTGGCACAATAGCTGCTGACACATATTTGGAATATTCGATTTGAGAGTGCATTATCTGTTTTCCACTAACGTCGTTTGAGCTTTTTGCATTTAGCATGCTAGTGCCAGTACCACATAAAAGAATACCTCCAGCTATCTGGAATGCGCTAATTGATATTCCAAAAAACTCCAAAAGCATGGTACCACAAAACATTGAAATCATCATGATAATAAACGTACTAAAGCTACTTACAACGACTAAGCGACGGATAATTATTTTATCTAGCCCAGAAGTTAATGCAATAAATGGTGCTAATGCAGAAATATTATTTGCTACTGCAATTAAGCCCAATAAATAGTGTTGATATGAATTTTCAAACATTTATATTTCCTTCGGAATATACCCCGTAAATCTAACCAGCATATGAACAAATAAAATATTTTATTGATCTGAACATATAATATCTACTTATCATATTTTTGGCAACTACTC
>JBDHRI010000149.1:0-3914 GCA_039807465.1 Burkholderiales bacterium
TTGGCACTACTCGAAAAAACTGGCATCTGTGTAGTACCAGGTTCTGGATTTGGTCAGCATCCAGGCACACTACATTTCAGAACAACTTTTTTGCCACCCAAAGATGCCATTCTTGAATTAGTACAACAGCTGGAAAATTTCCATCGCGAATATACTAGCAATTAACTATTGATTTAAAAAGGTCAGATTTTTGTCTGACCTTTTATTTTTAGATTGAATTTCTACTGGCATTAATACTTGCCGCTAGTGATTTTTTCACCAGATGCTCATATGTTTCGTAACTTTTATCATTACTATCCATTTTGCGTAATTTATCCATGGCATATTGCTGAATCAATAATAATGGCAGGATAATCTGTTCACGAAACTCAGTTGATAGATCCTTGACCGGATTATCGGCAATCAGGCTATCATGCCCAGAAATATAAAGTAACAATTCTTTGGTTAACTCCGCTTCATCATAAAGCTTTTTCCAGAAAGCACCAAATTTAGGATCATCACGTAGATGTTTGGTAATCTCAAAATTAGTCGTAGCCAGACTTTGCATTGAATTATCTACAAGCCCCTTAAAGAATAGTGAATGCTGATACAAGTGCTGTAATTTATGCATCGCCATTCGATCCTCAGCAAGTAGTTTTTGGATTGCACTACCAACACCGTAATAGCCAAGGATATTCTGTTTCATCTGCATCCAAGCACCACCAAAAGGAATTGCGCGTAAGTCTTCAAGTTTTAATTCGCTATCTTTATTACGTTTTGCCGGACGCGAGCCGATATTGGCAGCCGCCAAATAATTAAGCGGCGTAATTTCCTGCAAATACTCAAGAAAAATTGGATCATTTTTTAATTCAAGATAAAATTCGAGAGAATATCCTGCCATCTGATTAATTAATTCTTCTTCGTCTTTTTCAATAATCGAACTTTCGGTAGTAAATAATTGTCCTGAAATACCTGCACTAAGAAGATGTTCAATATTGAATATAGCTGAATCATGGGTACCAAAATTAGCAGAAATTGTTTGCCCTTGAATGGTAAGCTGAATTTCATGTGCCTCAATCTCTTGTGCTAGGCTCTGATAAAATGCATAAGTATTACCACCACCACGCGATGGAGGACCACCACGCCCATCAAAGAAGGTTACATTTACAGAATATTTACTAGCAAGTGAGCTTAGCTTTTTCTTAGCAAGGAAAATAGCCCAGTTAGCCATTAGATAACCGCCATCTTTGGTACCATCTGAGAACCCTAGCATGATAGTCTGTTGATTAGCCAATAACTTCAAATTATTGGCATAGACAGGCAGGTTATATAATTCTTCCATTATTGAATAAGAGTTATCGAGATCATCAACAGTTTCAAATAATGGTACAATTTCGATCAGAATTTTATTCTCACTATCAAGTTCCTGATTGATCAGGTTCACTAGCCATAAAACCTCAACTACACTAGCAACCGAATCAGTATTACTGATAATGTAGCGCTCAATTGCTTGTTTACCATTTAATTTTTGAACTTTGGCAATTGCTCGGATAGTATTTAATACTTCATTTACCATTTCATCTGTTAAATTTACTGAATTGAGATTGAGATTCCAATTAGCCACCAGCAGTTCTAATTTTTCATTGCCCGCTAGCGATTTATAGTCCTGATTAACTCCAGAAGCAGATAAAATCTCATGTACCACATTTCGATGAATAGCACTATTTTGACGAATATCAATTTTGGCAAAATGGAATTTAAAGATATTAATTTTTAAGATTACATCACGTACCAGATCACTGAAAAGCCCCTGATATTTCTCTTTCAGTTCTACCATCACTGAATTAAGATCATTAACTAACTCAGAATAGCCATTATACTGATCTTTTTTAATTTTTAATGCAATTTTACCAAGATCATCATATGGTCCATCAAAGGTTAATCTTAGTCGTAGGTCTTGAATATCACGATAATAAAGACGCATCAGTGAATTACGCAAACGATCTGCAACTTCAATAGTAACATCAGCGGTAACATAGGGGTTACCATCACGATCACCACCTGGCCAAAAACCAATATCAAGATTAACCATTTCAGAAGAAAGTTTTGATTGAACTCGTGGTACTACATTATAAAAAACATGTTCCAGATACCAGATGATGCTCAAAGCTTCATCAATCGGAGTTGGTTTGGCTTTATTAGCAAAACGTGTCAGACCCATTTGTAAAAATAGGTCACGAACTTTATCCAGATCATTATTTTCAATCGCTTTACCTAGTTGAACAATAATTGCCAGAATGACATTTGGATAGAACTGAGTCGGATGGGCAGTTAAGACTAATCGGGTTTTATAGTTTTTTAATAGGCTCTGGAGATGTTTGCTATACTTTAATTGCTCATTATTAACTTTTTGTAGCATATAATCAATAGTACCAAAGCCTGACATGTCATTTATTTTGTTAAAAGCAGCATCCTCAAGAGCATCAAAAAGTACTACCTGCCGCTCGACAAATTGCAAAAATTTAATCAATAGTCCGGGTTTTCTTTCTTCAGGGATCGGAACTACTTCAAGATATCTGGCAACAGCCTCCGGCGGAGTTTTGCCCTCCTTCAGCCAGTCATTACACATTTTACTAAAAATTGGTAATCTGGCACCAGCTTGGTCGGAATCGGCAAATGGCAGACCAAGGAATAGACCGTTATAAATCTGATATTTTAGAACAACTTCACTTTGGTATGACTGAAGTTTGGTTTTTACTGACTCATGGGCTAGATTACGCATTTTAATATCCCAGTAATTTTGTTAACTAATAGAATATTATAACTGGTATTTTAATGGCTAAATAAAGAAAATTTGTGAATGATTCTGATACCTAATATTTGTAATATATTCAAGCTGTAAATCAGCTGATTCAATCTGGCTAAAGCGCTGAAATATTGATTTATGTTGATTGTCAAAAAACACTGTATTAGCTTCAAGATACCATTTAAAGTGTTTGCGAGCAAATCTGACTCCCTGCACATCACCATAATGTTCATGGATAGCCTGAATATGCTGTAAAATCAGTTCAAGCAAACAATTAATATCATCTATTTGATAATACTTTCCATAAGCAAAATAGTCTTTTATCTGCTGAAATAACCACGGTTTACCTAAAGCTCCACGTCCGATATATAAACCATCGGGATTTACAAGATCAATAACCATAGCAGCTTTTTCGGGAGTATTAATATCGCCATTGGCAAAGACCGGAATGGAAACCAATTTTTTCACTTTCGCGATAAGATCATAACTGGCTTCACCATTATACATATCTGCTCGGGTTCTACCATGAATTGCAAGAGATTTTATCCCAGAATTTTCAGCGATCAAAGCAATGTCGGTAATATTTTTATTATCATGATCCCACCCAAGCCGAGTTTTGAGAAATATAGGAGTTTGAACTGAATTGACCGCTGCATATAAGATATTTTCGACAAGCTTGCTATCTCTTAATAGCGCCGACCCAGCCAGTACATTACAAACCTTCTTGGCTGGACAGCCCATATTTATTTCAATTGCATCAAGGAAATTAAGTTTACTACAAGCCACTGTGGCTTCAGCAATTACATCTGGTGATGCGCCAGCAATCTGGATTATCGATTTAGATTTTCCAGCCGCAGAATTTTTGAGTCGCTGCCGCGTTTTATTACTATCCCAAAGATGAGTTTGGCTAGTAATCATTTCTGAAATACCATAATCAGCACCATTTCTGATTGCCAACTCCCTAAATGGTGAATCAGTAACCCCTGCCATTGGTGAAACAACCAACTGCATGATTATACGGCTCGAGACAATAATAACTGCAAAGCAACCCTTCCTTATTTATTAATTTAATCTGCTGAGTTATATTTTGGCAAAAAATTAATCAAGTGAGAATTTTATCATTAACAGC
>JBDHRI010000150.1:0-3904 GCA_039807465.1 Burkholderiales bacterium
CAGAAGGTGTTATTACTGAAGCGGATGAAAAGGAGCTGGTTGATAACTATCGTAGCAGTTTTGCCAAAGGTGAACATATTGCCAAAGATAAAATGAAACCGTTGCCACGCTATTTTATTGATACTAAAACAATGCTAAAAGCTAAATGGACGGATGAAGTCAAAACTAAGGTTAATAAGAAAAAATTAGCTGAATTAGCCGAGAAAGTGACTCGTAAACCAGAAGGTGATTTTAAACTTCATCCAACCGTTGCTAGGCTTGTGGATACGCGGATTGCGATGGCAGCTGGTAATCAGCCTGTTGATTATGGAATGGCAGAAACTCTTGCTTATGCAGCACTACTTGATGAAGGTATCAGCATTCGCTTAACTGGTGAAGATATTTGTCGTGGAACATTTACACACCGCCATGCAGCTTGGCACGATATGAATCGTAAACAGCTAAGTGAAGGGATTTATTACCCATTAAATAATGCCAAGAATAATAGCTATTTTGAAATTTATGACTCTATTCTTAATGAAGAGGGTGTACTTGGTTTTGAGTATGGTTATAGTCTGGAAGCCGTTCCAAGCTTGGTCCTTTGGGAAGCACAATTTGGTGATTTTGCCAACGGTGCGCAGGTAATGATAGATCAGTTTATTGTTTCGGGTGAAGCTAAATGGGGCAATCTAAGTCGCTTGGTATTAATGCTGCCACATGGTTATGAAGGACAAGGACCAGAGCATTCATCAGCAAGGCTTGAACGTTTCTTACAGTTAGCCGCTGAAAATAATATCCAAGTGGTAATGCCGTCAAATTCTGCACAAATGTTCCACTTATTACGTCGTCAGGTTAAAGGTAACTATGTTAAACCACTGGTTGTTTTTATGTCGAAAAAACTACTACGTTTTAAAGATGCATTATCTCATGTAGATGAGTTGACTGAAGGTAGCTTCAAGTTTGTGATTGGTGATGAAATAGCCAAGAAGACTGCTGAACGAGTAATTTTATGTGGTGGTCCGGTCTATTATGATCTGGTAAAAGCTAGGGCTGATTATAAGCTTGAAGATAAAGTTGCCATAATTCGCGTTGAACAACTATATCCATTCCCAGCAGAGTTTATCAAAGCTGAATTGGCTAAATATACTAAAGCTAAGGTATTTATGTGGGCACAGGAAGAACCGTATAATCAAGGTGCATGGTTACAGATTCGTGAAGATTTGGATAATTGTCTGGATGAAAAAGGAAGATTTGTTTCGGCTACCAGACCAAGAGCTGCGGCTCCTGCTTGTGGTTCTATGCATATGCATAATGAACAATTGCAGGATCTTTTGGCTACTGCATTTGGTAAAAAGTAAGAAATGGCTGTTTCTAGTATCAACCGCTTAGGCTGGATGGCGCTAATTACGATGGTGCTAGGCAGCATGACCTCTTCATTTGGAATTGGTATCATAATTTCAATTATTAGTCTGATTATTACAACTATGTTGTATAAACGAATTGATGATATGGGTTATGGTACCAGTTTATTTAATTTCAGTATCTCGCAATATCTGATAGCTGGTATTCCAACCGGACTAATGGTTTATTTTGGGGTTAGTCAATACACCGATAAAAGCCATGGGGTTATGTTTCTTGCGGTGGTTGTTATTCTTGCCTTGTTGTTATTCGTTGCAATATTGAATTATTTTATTGCTAAAAGCTTGCTGATAGTAGCTGAAAAGTGTGATAATGCATGGTTTAAGATAAGTGGTATTCTTACTAAATTTGGTGCCTATACAGTGCCTGTATTAATTGGTTTTATGCTACTGATTCTTGCGCAACCTATTTTTCTGATTGGTTGTATCACGTTTAAAGGTATTCAAAAAACAGCATGAGTAAATTAAATAAACTGGCATTAGTATCACTAATTTTCAATATACTTGGCTATTTGCCAAAAATTGGGCATGTATTTAGTCTTATTGGTTTTATAGTTGGTGTACTTACCTATCGTGAGCTTGAAACACTTGGCTTAATCAAGGGCGCATGGAAATCATTTATCGGTATTACGGTTCTAAGTATTGTGGCAGTGTTTTTTGCTGTTATTGGCTATTTATACCAAGATAAGATTTCAGTATCTTTAACCATGTCGATAATTGCATATGCAGTTGGTTTGGGCGCTACTTGGTGTACCTATAAACTAATGAAGCAGATGGAAGAAACTGTTACGATTACAAATAATAAGTCATTCAAAATAACATTAGTAACTCTTAGAATAGCTGTTTTTACCATGCCAATACTGGTTGGGTTCTTAATTCAGGGTATAGCCCAGCTAATATTCCTGATTTCAGCTATTATGTATAAACCAAGTCAAATTCAAAATGATTAATTTTTATTTAGGAAATAATTTATGAAAATTGAAATAAAAGTTCCTCAGCTGCCAGAATCGGTTAGTGAAGCGGTATTACTTAACTGGCATAAAAAAGTTGGTGAGTTTATCAAACGTGAAGAAAACCTGATTGACTTGGAAACCGATAAAGTTGTACTTGAATTACCTGCGCCTGAAGATGGTGCTTTGGTTGAGATAGTTGGTAAACCAGGTGATACAGTTACTAGTGGTCAATTAATTGCTTATCTTGATACTTCAGTTAAGCCTGAAGCCGCAGCTCCAGCTGCTAAAACTGCCGAACCAGCAGCTCAGGCTACTGCTCCACAAGCTGCCGCAAGTACTGCTAGCTCAGCAGAAAAAGTAGCAGCTATGCCTGCGGCAGCCAAAGTCGCTGCTGATAATGGAGTTGATTTGAAAAATGTTGCAGGTACTGGTCGTGGTGGGCGTGTGCTTAAAGAAGATGTATTGGGCGCAATGAGTGGTAAAGGCTCACGAATTGAAGAACGTGTACCAATGAGTCGCTTACGTAAGCGTGTTGCTGAGCGTTTGCTTGAGAGTCAACACACCAATGCGATATTAACGACGTTCAACGAAGTTAATATGAAGCCAGTTATGGATCTAAGGGCTAAATACAAAGATCATTTCGAGAAAAAGCATGGTGTTAAATTAGGCTTTATGTCATTCTTTGTTAAAGCTGCGATTGCCGCAATGAAGCAGTATCCAATTGTAAATGCCTCTGTTGATGGTGAAGATATTGTTTATCATGGTTATTTCGATATTGGAATTGCAGTTGGTTCACCACGTGGTCTAGTTGTGCCAATTCTACGTAATGCTGAAAATATGTCAATTGCAGATATTGAGAAGCAAATCGCTGATTTTGGTAAACGTGCCAAAGATGGTAAACTTGATATTGAAGAATTAACTGGTGGAACTTTCTCAATTACTAATGGTGGTACTTTTGGTTCGATGATGAGTACGCCGATCATTAATCCGCCACAATCAGCAATTCTGGGTATGCATGCGACCAAAGAGCGTGCGGTGGTTGAGAATGGTCAGGTAGTAGTGCGCCCGATGATGTATCTGGCTTTATCTTATGATCATCGAATTATTGATGGGCGTGAAGCAGTATTAACTTTGGTAGCAATTAAAGATGCACTGGAAGATCCTGCTCGCTTGTTGCTTGATCTTTAAGATTGGTTGAAGGCAGGATTTTCCTGCCTTTTTTAGCAGAAAAGTATGCAGCGCAGCTTTAAACAAATTATTGTTGTTTTCTTTGCCATTTGGTGGCTTATTGCATTGTGGACAGATATTATCGGTGGTTTGGCACACCTGGGTTATATCAAAGCTACTTGGGCTCCGGATAATAACTATCCATTCTTGGTTAAGTCATTGACTATGTATCATTTGCCGGAATGGGTATCTGTATTTTTATATCTTGGTATTATTCTCTGTTCAGCGATTAGTAGCTGGCTATTTCTCTATGCTGCGTGTACCATGAAAAAGCCTCAATGGCTAAATAGAGTTAATTTAGCTTTTATATTTAGCATGAGTTATTGG
>JBDHRI010000021.1:0-18625 GCA_039807465.1 Burkholderiales bacterium
ATAAAAATATCTATTCATATCTGAAAATTATTCAGTATATTATCCTATCTATATTAATTGCAACTTTTGCTTTATTGATTAATCCCAAAGTAGGTACCGCAATTAGTGGGCGAATTTCAGTTATTGGTAGTTCAGTTTTTTCGCTCTCTGCCAATATATTTCAGGTAAATACTCTTATCCGTTCAGGAAGTGGGATTACTCTTATTGATATTATGACTGCTTTTGCTGGGTTCATGATTTTGCTTTGTTTTTTGATTACAACCCGGACAATAAAATTAAATGACGAATTTGGTCACGATGCTTCCAAGGTATATGATCTAATAATGTTTAGGGTATTAATTTCTTATACTGTGATATTTTTTGTAATTACTTATATTCAGGTGTAGTAGTATTTAATAATTGGGATTTATGATGAATCGGCGGGATTTTCTGAAGATGGGCGTTGGCTTGGGAGCTGGCTTTGCAGGGGCTAAATTTATGACTGGCAGCAATGATAGTAAGTTGTTAATTGAAGAGATTATTGATGCTGCCTATGGTGGCTATTCGACCAATACCTACTATAGAGATACACAAAATAATAGAGTTGATTTACCACAACTAATGGATGATGCTTCGTGTGATGTTTGTGTTGTGGGTGGCGGGTTAACCGGAATTTCAACTGCGTTTCGACTTGCCAATGCTGGATATAAAGTAGTTCTTCTTGAAGCAGATAAAATAGCCAATCAGGCAAGTGGGATGAATGGAGGGCAGGTCTTGACTGCCTATGAATGTGGCATGGAGTATTTTGAAGATAAGTTTGGTGATGACTTTGCTCGTAAACTCTGGCAATTATCTCTTGAAGCTGTAAGTATAGTTAAAGATAATATCAGGAAGTATGATATCAAATGTGATTGGCAAAGTGGCACAGGGATTACCGCTTTTCTTGAAAAGCACGTTGCTGACCTTGAAGAAGAATATGAAATAATGACTAAGAAATATCATTATAATCATATCCGTTTGCTAGATAAAAAAGAAACTTGCGACATAATTGATTCTGATCTTTACTATGGCTGTCTTTACGATGATTTTGCTGGACACATGCACCCACTAAATTATGCTTTGGGTATGACTAAAGCTACTCTTAGCAATCCTAATGCTTGCCTTTATGAAAAAAGCCGAGCCACGGCTATTAAGTTTAACCAATCAGGTAAACATCTTATTAGCGTAAACGGTAAATATACCGTTAGTGCCAATTTTGTAGTTCTGGCATGTAATTACAATAATAGCCTGTTTGCGCCAGAGTTGGCTTACAAAGTCGCTAAATTTGATACCTATGTATTAGCAACTGAGCCTCTCGAAGCTAAACTAGCTAGTCAACTGATTAAAAATCGGATGTCAGTATTTGATAGCCGAAATATAATGAATTATTATCGACTTACTGGAAATAATAGTCTGATCTTTGGTGGTGGCGATACTTTCGGTAAGGCAGATCCTGAAAAAGTAAAAATGACTCTTTATACTGAAATGATCAAAACTTTCCCACAACTTGCAGGGGTAAAGATAAAAAATTTCTGGTATGGAGCTGATAGTATGACATTAAGTTTGGCACCAAATTTTGGGCGACTCTATGATACGGTATATTATGCGCAGGGCTACTCGGGGCAGGGACTGGCATTAAGTAATCTGGCTGGGGTAGTTATTGCCGAGGCAATTCGCGGTCAGGCTGAAAAATTTGATTTATTTGCACAAGTTAAGCCATTTGAAGTAAGTAATATTGCTGCTGTTCAAAATTCTATTGTAAAGCTTGGTACATATTATTTCAGAATGAAAGATTATTTTGGCTTATAATAATCGTTATTGCATAATTAGTTGGCAATAATTAAAATTCAGATTACATGAGGGAAGAAAAAATATGTATTTAAATAAAAAATTGTTAATATTATTGTCAGCCTGTACATTAAATAGTTTTGCTGTTAGTGGTAATTCTTCAGCACCTGTATCTGCTCCAGCCCATTCTCAAGCTGGTAGTAGTGTGCAACAAAATAAATCTCTGGATCATTCTCCAGTTACTACTCTTAATACCATATCTGCTGGTGTAATTTTAGCTTCAACCGAGCGCGGCGGTTTATTTCTGTATCGTAACCAGCGCTGGGCTAGCCTTGGTAATGCTCCTGATGGACAGCAGATATATCGAACAGCTGTTCTTAATGGAAACATCTATGTGCTTACTGCGGCAAATATTGTTTATCAGATTAATGCTTCCGCTAAAAAATGGCAATTATTACCTATAACAAAAAATCTTAAAATTTGGGATATTGCCGCAGCGGGTGATTCAGTATATTTGGCAGGAACTAATGGTGATAACTATTTATTGCAAAAAGGCAAACTGAAAAAACTACCTTCGCTTGAGATAAAATCCTTATATGCCGTTTCCGAGCACGAGGTTTATGCTGGTGATGCTTCGGGTCAATTGTATCGTTTTACCGATAAATTACTAGATAAAAGGTGGAAAAAAGAAGCCAGTCTTGATGGATATAACAAGCCTATCTGGTCAATTAATAAGTCCCCAGTTGAGGGTATTATTGCCGGTACTGATAATGGCAATGTTGTAAAATATGATAAAGATACCGACTCTTTACAGCCCATAGGTAATCCAATTTTGTCCCAGTTTGATAATAGTAAGGTTTGGTATTTACAGGCAGACTCTGAAAATATCTATACCGTTACTGATAACGGTAGCTTATTTGTTTATCATGATGGCTACTGGAAAAAACATGCAATTAATACTGCCAATGAAACAGACTGTAAAATCTGGAGTATTTATATTTCTGATAAGACTTTATATATAGGCACCGAAAGTGGTATGGTTATTGCTTACAATCTTGTATCTGAGAAAATCTCTATACTATAATCAGGCTAAATAGATTAACATACCAATCTAATTTAGTAATAGTTGCTAGTTGTAAATTGAGGGACATTATATGTCCCTCTTGGTTTTACCTTTCTGATTTACAGTTTTTTTTGTTTTGCAATTGAATATGACTCCTCAAGTCGTTTTCTAATTGCATTTGGGCTCTCTATTATTTCAAGTGGCACATTGATATAGTTAAGCTCAACCATTTTATTTTTCTGCTGATAGGTAAACGGATAATATCCAAGAGTTTTATATTTGTCTTTCAATTCTTTATTAACCTTGGTATATAACTCGTTATCAGCAATTATTGCTATAAACACATCATGCCAGTATATCCCATACCCGCCAAACATTGATTTGGTTTTTATGTTATCAAGATGAGATAGAGCATCATTGGTTATATAGTCTCTGAATTCTTTATTTTTATTCATTGTTGATCTTGCCTTAAAGCTCTTTAACCTAATAGCCTCTTAATTTAGAGGGATTGCCTGATCACAATTGGGTAAATTATATAAGCGGCAAATAGGTTGCAGGTAACTCATAGAATTAACTGCTATGCCATTTGCATTACCCTGTAATTGTAATGCCCAGATCATTGTTCCTGCACCGCCTAATTGAACCGCGCTTGAAGCATAACTTAGAGCCTGATCTGGAGTAGTTACATTACCGCCCCAAGCCTCTGGTGGAACTTCTACACCAAGGTAAACTGGGCCTGAATATAGTGCTTTATATGCTTTTAGTGCATCTAATGGTCGATAACCAGTCGTTGAAGCATTACCCGCATCGTATGACATCAAAAATAACATGTCAAATTTACTACCAACTTGTTTTAAAGGGTTTACCCATAAAGCGGTTTTTGAGCCAACTGGACCATACTGGGTTGTTGGATAGCCTGGAGTTCCATAGGCACCGATTGACCATACTGCCGCAGTTAGATACATTTTTCGACCTGTGCTGGCTTGTATCTGATCAAGACCACTTCTTAGCTGATTAATGATATTAATCATTTGGCTATCTGTTGGGCAACTGAGCGAGTTAGTATTTAAATTACTGCAACCAGATGTATCAGCTTCGTAATCAAGGTCAATACCGTCTATTCCCAAGTCTTTAACTAGGCTCATCAATGCTGGCACGTTAATTGCTCCAAAGTTTGGGTATGTTGCACCACCAACAGACAATAGAAGTTTTTGCCCTTTTGCTTGAGCAAGTTTGATAGCTCCAAGGGTAACATCTTTAGTCGCAGTAATTCCCAGTCCAGCACCAGTATAGTTATAGCTATCGGCTGTATATGTTGAATCTGGTTTGGCAAAAGCTATTGGAATTATCCCTACATAAGCTGGAATTTTAGCTAATGAGTAAGTAGCAGACTCCCATGTTGCCCGAGCCATCCATGTTTCAAAGTAGCCTACTATCTGTTGGCTTGGAGTTTGTACTTTAGCCAGATTAATAGTATAGCTTTTATTGGCAGCTACACTTATGGTTAAGGGAGCAATTGTCTGATATTTATTACTTGTTATAATGTTAAGAGTAACCGTGTCTCCATTTATGAATTTATAAATATTGCTTATAGTTACTGATTCGTTAGTAGAAGTTAAGGTTTCAGTATTGAAGGCATATTTATTGTCCGAGAAGGCAAGGGTAACATTATCTCCTGCGGCTAATCCATTAATGTTTATCGTATTATTTACGAGATTACTTTCAAGTGCTGCCGCAATATTACCAAGGGCAGTATTATTATTTACACTAATGCTTGCAGCAGGTTGTGAGTATTTGTAATAAACACCCTTACTTGCTGATGCTAATCCACTTAATGAAAGAGAATAACTTCCAGCTGTTAACGTCACTGCTTGAGTTTGACCAAATTTAGCCTGAATTGAGCTACTGCCATTAGTTCCAGCAATTGTTACTGGGATACTCTCTTGAGTGAATAATGATGCTTGCGGATTAATTACCGTAAAATTTAGTGTTCCAGTTGTTGCTGGTTTTATGCTGTAATTAACACTCATTATTTTACTTTCTCCTGCTGCTAACTGGATATTTTAGCTTGGAGTATAATTTGCAACCAAATCAGTGGGTAAATTATTGCTACTTAAAATATAAGTCCCTGTATTCAGGTTACTAATATTAAAGATACTTTTACCTGTAGTCGTAGTTATTGTTGTCAATGTTTTACTAAAGGAGCCATTCTGACTTGATAATACTACTGGTATATTACATGGTGCAGATGCTTTACAATAATTGGCAATTCCGCTACTATCGACAGTTATCTGTAACGATGAATCAGCTACAGGTGTTGCACCATTAACACTGGCATTCAGACTTCCAGTTAAGAGTTTACCTTGAGGGCTATAGCCAAAACTTACATTTAGGCTACCATTAGCCGCAATAGTTGCAGAGCCATTAACTACTGTCAGTAGTGCAGTATTACTGCTCGTAATAACTGATGCGAAATCAGCAAAATAAGGCGAGGTACTATTTACTTGAAAATTGCTGATAATGTCACTAGTGCTACTACTATTAACAGCTATAGTTGTTCCTTTCAGCTGTTGTATGATATTACAACTATTATTAATAGTAAATGAACCACTTATCCACCATGCCGATGTACTTAGTGCATTCATTGTTGTGGATAAACAGTTACTCACAGGGTTTGTTAGATTAAGATTTACTCCTGCTTGTGCTGTTTGTCCTGCGGTTAGTTGTACTACATTACTAGGTGTGTAGCTTGCTGTTGCATTAGATGGTAAGCCATTGACACTTAATGTATAACTTGCGGGTACCAGATTCTGAAATGAGTAATTATTCGAACCTGTACTATTGGTGATTGTTGTAATATTTTTATAAATACTACCATTACTATTTAAAAGATTTATAGTAATGCTACAAGGTTTGCTTTGGGTGCATGTACTACCTAAAGCGCTACTATTAACAGCAATATTCAGATTTGCTGTTGTCGCTGGCGTAGGTGATGGACTTGGGGTAGGCGTAGGAGTTGGTGTTGGAGTAATTCCACCACCAACTGCGATCGTTGCACCAGTTGTAGTTAACTGCACATTATTGCGTGCATAACCAAAATTCGCAGTGATACTCTGATTTGCAGCTAAATTATATGTGTTATTGATAGTTAAAATTAGCTGATTTGCATTCGTTGCTGTAGTATAGTTGGGACTACTGCCAAGCCATGGAGAAAAACTATTAACTGAAAATGCTCCACCAGTCCAAGAATCGTTAGTTTTACCGCCGACTAGAATAACTTTTATTCCTGCTATCTGTTCTGAACTGGTACAGGTGTTATTAATTTTGAAGGAACCACTCATATACCATACTGTGCTACTGCTACTAAAAGCTAGGTCAGTTGCAGTTAAGCAACTAGTTGCCACTTTACTGCTACTATTTAAAGATGTACTAGTCAATATATTTGGATTTGCATATTGTGTTAACTCACTGCCATTAATTTCAACTGTTTGATTTTGTGGCGTGATAGTTTGATTTCCTGTGCCGCTATTACAGCTAACCAATAAAGAGCCAAATAGGCTAATGGTTATAGTTCTTGCCAGATTTGATTTCATTTTGGTTCCCTCATTATATTATTATCTTCTAGAGATTATAACGGTTAACTTATTGATTTTGATATAGCTATTTGCGTATAAGTCTTATACATAAATAGATATGATTTGGAAAATTATACCTCCATTCTGATTAATTAATTTATCCATATTGGACAACTCTAAATAGCCATGCTATTTTCTACATCATATAATCCAATAATTATGGGCTTGACATAAAGAGGATATTATTTTCCTGATCCGTTTACCCTGATATAATTAAGCTCTGGTTAAATATAGGTATTAAGTAATATGGGGAAATTTAAAGCTGTAATTTTTGATTTGGATGGGACTTTATTAGATACGGTCGAAGATATTGCCGTCTCGGTTAATAAGGTTTTAGAGAAACACTCTTTACCCAAACATAATTTGGATGACTATCGCCGCTTTGTTGGGCGGGGTATCGGTAAGCTCGTGGAGCAGGCGACGCCAACAGATAAGCATAGCGATAGCTTTTTGAAGCAAATTTACTCTGAGGTTATAGCTGAATACTCAAAAAACCTTGATCGTTATACCAAACCATACCTTGGTATCAATGATTTACTTGATGGGTTAAGTGAAAAAGGGATCCGCTTAGCTATTTTATCAAATAAAGCTCATGAATTTATGGCAGATGTGGTAAAAAGTTATTTTAGTAAATGGTCCTTTGATGTAGTTTTTGGTGCCCGTAAAAATATACCAACTAAGCCAAACCCATATTCTGTATTTGAGATTATGCAAATTATGCAGCTTAAACCTGTAGATATAGTCTATGTTGGTGATACTGACGTTGATATGCAAACAGCAAATGCTGCTGGGGTATTTTCGGTTGGTGTTGCATGGGGCTTCAGGAAGCGTGACGAATTGGTTAGTAATGGCGCAAAAGTTATTATTGATTACCCGCACGAACTCTTAAAGTTATTTGCTTAGCTTGGTAGGAATATTCTCTTTCTGCAAAATAGGTCATAAAAACATGGTAAAATACCAAAATTAAAAACATTTAGAAGTCTCTGTTGAAATATGCCACAAAAGCTGTATCTGGCTATAAGTTTAGTAATCCTATGCTTTATCACTTTTGCTTTAAGTCCGTATTTGGATCAGCAGCTTGCATCATTACCCTATGATTATCAAACGCGATATTTCTATGGTGAAAGAGCCCTCTGGTGCAAAATTATTTACTATTCGGTAAATGTAACAACATTTTTACTTATCCTTGTGCCACTTACGATAGTAGCTCTGGCAGCAATGAAGAAAATACAGTTTAATTTTCTGATTGTAAAGAGAATGGTTTTAATAACTTACATAAGTCTTGCAATTGGACCTGGTTTATTGGTAAATACCTTTTTTAAAGATGAGTGGGGCAGACCACGTCCATATCAGGTAATTCGTGATCATAAGCCATTTTCCTACCCATGGCAACCACATTTTAACAATCCAAAGGATAATAGTTTTCCTTCTGGACATGTCTCAATCGGTGCATTTGTTGGGATTCCATTTATTGCAGCTCGTCGTAAAAGACTTGGCGTTACTTTATGTATTGCGGGTACAATTATTGTTGGTATAGTAAGATTCTTGCAGGGTGGACATTATTTTAGTGATATTTTAATGGCTGCTATAATTGTCTGGGCAGTAAATTTAGTTGTAACCATTTTAGTGGATAAATACCTGATGAGAAATAAATATGGATCGTAAAGTTCTACTGGTTTTTATTCTGATTGTATTCATGCATCTTCTTTTCAATCAGTCCCTGCAATTACATTATGATGAAGCGTATTACTGGGTGTGGAGCAAAAATCTCGCATTGTCCTACTATGACCATCCTCCAATGATTGCCTATCTTATTCGGCTAACAACAATTTTCTCAGATAAAGAGTTTTTCGTGCGGCTTGCTGCGGTGTTGTGTAGTACAACTACTGTAATAATGATGTATAAGACAGCATTACGCATGTTTGGACAAAAGACGGCAAATATTGCAGTCCTGCTTGCTTTGGCATGGCCAATTCTTGAGGGTACATTTTTTATAACTACTATTGATAGTCCGCTACTTATGTTTTGGAGCATCACTTTATACTGTGTTGTTCGTGGATTTATTGAGAATGAATTAAAGTTCGTCTATCTTGCTGGTTTATTTCTTGGTTGTAGCTTATTGTCAAAATATACGGCGATACTTATCTTACCAGGGATTCTTATTTATCTAATGTTATCAGCAGAAAAAAGAAACCGACTTTGGAATATTAATACCTATCTTGCGTTATTAGTGGCTATTGGTGTATTTAGTCCGGTAATTATCTGGAATGCAGGGCATGATTGGGTGTCTTTTGCTTTTCAATTTAGACATGGTGTTGCGTCTGACAAGAGTATAAATTTTGCAAGTTTTGGTGATTATATTGGTAGTACAATTGGAGCTGCAAATCCGTTTATTTCTTTGACGATTTTTACCTTTATTTTTATAAAAAGAAAACAACTTCTTCGTGATGAGAGATACCTCCTTTTAATATCAATATTTCTCTTTGTTGTGCTATTTTTCGCCTATAACAGTCTATTCAAGTTTATGGAGGCCAATTGGGTTGCGCCAGCTTACATAAGTGGTATTATTTTTGCTGCGGCTTGTCTTGCTGAGTATGACCTTAAATGGGTTTACCGGGTTGCGATAACTTTAATCCTGATTTTATTGCCGATTGCAAAAATGCCTGGTAAATTTGTGCCAAAACAGTTTCAGAGTAAAATTCCTGCGGTTAATGCGTTTATGGGTAATCAACAGTTGTATGACAAGATAAAGCAGAATTATTTACATACTGGTGATATTGTTCTCTCCTGTGATTATGGCAATGCTTCACGGGGTTGGTATTATCTTGGACAAGGTAGAACTTATGTGTTAAGCAACTTTAAATTTACGGATAATTACCAATACTGGAATGATAAATTAAGTTACCCGATACAAAATGCTTTATACTATTGCGATAATGATGATTCAGGTAATATCACGTTACTAAAAGACTATTTTAAAGAAGTTAAACCATTAGGCAGTATAGCTTATAGAGATAATTTTGTTAATAATAAATTATATTTATACCGCTTATCCAATTAATTTTTATGGGTTTTATAATGAAGAAGCTGATAATTATTGCTACTTATAATGAAAAAGATAATATAGAGAAGATGCTTATGGATGTGTTTGCATCAGTGCCAGATGTTAATATTTTGGTTATTGATGATAACTCGCCAGATAAAACTCATGAAATTGTAGAAAGGCTAATCACTGAACGCTACCCAGCTCAGCTTCACTTAATGAAGCGGGCTGGTAAATTGGGACTTGGTACAGCTTATATTGCTGGATTTAATTGGGGACTTGAGCGGGATTATGACGTAATCGGTCATATGGATGCTGATTTCTCGCATAATCCAAAATATCTACCATCAATGTTTGAAGCCTTGGCAAATGGCTATGATTTGGTGCTAGGTAGTCGCTATGTTAAAGGTGGTGGTGTAGTTAACTGGGGGCTAAAACGCAAAATTATAAGTCGTGGAGGCAGCCTTTATGCAAAAATAATACTGGGATTACCATTTAATGACTTAACTGGTGGATTCAAATGTTTCAAACGCAAGGTGCTTGAAACTATTGGTATTAATGAGCTTAAATCAACTGGCTATTCGTTTCAGATCGAAACAACATATAAAACATATCTTAATGGCTTCAAGATTAAGGAAATACCTATCATTTTTGAAGACCGGATATTAGGTCAATCAAAAATGTCTGGAAGCATATTCAAAGAAGCGCTATTAATGGTTTTGAGAATGCGCCTAAATAAAGATAGCTTTATTAGAAAATAGTGTTTTTGCTATTTTAGGTAATATAAATTTGCTAGTATCCAAATTCAATTGAGTAGTATTGTTCCCAGCTATTTGATGGATTAAGTTCAATTATTCCAGATTTATATTGTATTTCTTGGTTGAAACCTGCATTATCTGCATGTCCGCACCAAGGTTCTAGGCAAATGTATCTGGCTCCTGGTTTGGACCAGATACCGAACCACGGAAAATTATCAAAATTTACCTTAATATATTTACCAGTTTTCTTTTCTGATAGCTGTGCCCAACTTTGTTCAAAATTGCTATAAATTAAGGCATCGTTATCAAAAGTATTTTTGCTAATGTCTATTTTATCAATATTGACTGGAGTACTATCAGAAAATAGTCCACCATTATTAAGAGTGTGTAAGGTTAGTTGCTGGTTAGCAGCAAACTCTATCTCATAATCATCTAGCTGATGCTTGTCATCAAAAGGGCATTTAAATGCAGGATGCGCACCAACACTAAAATAAGCAATCTGAGTATCGCTGTTTATTACACGAAAGGTTGTAATGAGTGTGTTATCTTTAAGAGTATAGGTGACTGAGAAATCAAGATTAAAAGGGAAAGTATCTTTCTCTAAACTATAGGTGTTAATATTCAGTGTAACGCTATCTAGTGAGTGCTTCGCTATGTTGAATATTGATTGGCGAGCAAAACCATGATTATTTAATGGATACTTTTTCTGTTTAAAGCTTATATAACCGTTGGTAGTTCGTCCAACTACGGGAAATAGTACTGGAGATACTCCAGCCCAGATTGATGGATTACCATCCCACATATATTCATTGTTATTCTGTAGGTTTTTTACGTTTCTAACCTCGGCACCAAGTAAAAAAACTTCGACCTTTAGCAGTTTATTTTGAATGATTACGGATTCCACTTTTGCTCCAAATTTAACTTTATCAAGAGGCAGAGTTATTTCCAATTGAATACTTTGCACCTTCTATCATCAGTTGTTTTAACTGTTGCTGTTGCCATAGATGGTCGTATCCCAGCTCATTTGCCATTAGGCTTGCAACCGTAGCAGCACTGGCAAGAGCAGCTTTGCTATTTATAAATAAAGCTCTTGTTCTTCTGGCTAAAATATCTTCAATTGTTCTGGCGTGTTCGTGTCGCACATGATAAATTACTTCAGCTTGAAAATATGGTAATTCATTATGTAATAACTGAAAATTATTTAATTCCTGCTGAATTTTGACGACTTCATCTCGGGCGGTTCCATAAATTCCTAATGGATATGGTATTTTTTCAGTAGTATAACCAAAAAGTTTCAGATGATGTGTTCTTGACTGTGTTTTATGCAGCTCTCTAGTTTTTTCAAGATAATCAATAGTATCTTGTCCCATTCTTCGGTAAATAGTCCATTTACCGCCAGCCATGGTAACTAAACCATTACTGGTTTCAAAAATTTCATGCTTCCGGGAAATTTTTGCCGTATTCTTGTCTTTTGTTGATTTTACTAATGGGCGTTGTCCGCTAAATACCGATTTTATATCATGTCTGCTAACTGGTTTATTGCAGTATTCACTTAGGACTTCGAGGATGAAATCAATCTCATTTTCTTGTGCTTGTGGGTCAAGAGTTGGTTCACTAACTTTTATATCTGTAGTTCCAACCAAAGCCTTGTCATGCCAAGGAAGGATAAATAATACTCGTCCATCGCCAGTTTCTGGTATTAGGATTGCATGATCTGAATTAAAAATCTCTTTGTCAAATACAAGGTGTGTCCCTTGTGCGGCTGCTACATTTTTATGTTCGGTATTTTTCTCCGCTAGATTCATAATTGAATCGCTAAAAGTTCCGGTTGCATTAATTATGTGCTTTGCAGAGTAAGTTTTTGTTTCCTCATTAAGCTGGTTTTTGGCGATAATTCCGTTTATCTGTTTATTGTCGGCATAGGTGAAATCAGTTACTTTAGTGTAGTTTAATGCTGTTCCACCAAGCGTCTCAAAAGTTTTTACCAGGGTTATTAGTAAGCGAGTATCATCAAATTGTCCATCAAGATATACTGCGCCGCCAATTATCTTTTCCGAAGCTAGGTCTGGAGCTTCACGCAGGGTTTCTTCTTTCGATAGGAAGCGGCTTTTTCCAAGCTTTAGTTTACCAGCTAGGCTATCATATATTTTTATTCCAAGCCAGTATTTTATTTTTTCCTTAACGTTCTGGAAGGGGATAAGATAGGTTTGCGCTTTCGCTAGATGTGGGGCATTATTAATGAAGTAATAACGCTCTTCTAACCCCTCCTTAACTAAAGCAAAGTCCAGGTTTGCCAGATAACGGATTCCGCCATGAACCAGTTTAGTCGATTTTGATGAGGTTCCCTTGCCATAGTCATACGCTTCAACTACCAGTGTCCGATAACCTCGGCTAACTGATTCAAGCGCAATTCCAAGCCCAGTAGCACCACCACCAATTATAATAATGTCATAAGTTTCGCTATTGCTATTTGTCATTTGTTATTTAATCCATCCATGAGCGCGTTTGACAGCTTCCTGCCAGTTATCTAATAAGTCTTTTCGTTCTGAATCAGCCATCTTAGGTTCAAAAATACGTTCTACTTGCCATACCTGCTCCAATTCTTCAATTGAATTCCAAAAGCCAACGGCTAGTCCGGCAAGATAGGCTGCTCCCAGCGCGGTTAACTCAAGACAGGTTGGGCGTTCCACAATCGTATTTAAAATATCTGCCTGAAACTGCATTAGGAAATTATTCTTACAGGCACCACCATCGACACGTAATGCTGATAAATCAATACCCGAGTCAGAGCGCATCGCATTTACTACATCTGATACCTGAAAGGCTATTGATTCAAGAGCTGCACGTGCCATATGCGCCTGCGTCGTACCTCTGGTGATTCCAATCACCAATCCACGTGCATACTGATCCCAATGTGGCGCACCAAGCCCGGCAAATGCTGGTACCATATAAACACCACCATTATCAGCAACACTAGTTGCGAGGGTTTCAATTTCAGATGATTCTTCAATGAATTTCATTCCATCACGAATCCATTGCACAACTGCACCACCAATAAATACCGACCCCTCAAGGCAATAATTTCTTTTGCCATTAATTTGCCAACCAGTAGTAGTTAAGAGGTTGTTTTTTGACTCTAGGGCATTTTCGCCCGTGTTTTTCAGAAGGAAACAGCCTGTTCCATAAGTGTTTTTTACCATTCCGGGTTTTATGCACATATTGCCAAAGGTTGCTGCTTGCTGATCTCCTGCAATCCCAGTAATTGGAATCCGATCGCCAAAAAGACCTGAGCTAGCTTCGCCAATCTCACCAGATGATGGAACAATTTCTGGCAAGATATTGGCTGGAATATCCAATATTTTTAGTAGTTCTTCATCCCATTTTCCCGTGTGGATATTAAATAATAATGTGCGTGATGCATTTGATTCATCGGTTACGTGGCATCTGCGATTAGTTAGATTCCAAGTAATCCAGCTATCTACCGTTCCGAATGCCAATTCACCATTTAGGGCAAGTTTCCGCGCATCAGTAACATTATCTAAAATCCATTTCAATTTTGTACCCGAAAAATATGCATCAAGAACCAGTCCGGTTTTTTTCTTGAATATATCAGCATAGCCTTTATTTTTCAATTCATCAATCATGTCCGAGGTACGTCTATCTTGCCAGACAATTGCATTATAGATCGGTATCCCGGTATTTTTATTCCAGACTACCGTTGTTTCGCGTTGATTGGTGATTCCGATGGCAGCAATATCGATAGCCTGTGCTCCAATCGATGACATGGCAAGTTTGGCAGTGGTAAGCTGGGTTAGCCAGATTTCCATTGGATCATGTTCCACTAGCCCCGGTTCCGGGAAAATTTGCGTAAACTCTAATTGCTTACTGCTGCAAATATTACCTGCTTTATCAAAAAGAATTGCCCGCGAGCTTGTAGTTCCCTGATCTAAAGCCAGAATATATTTTTTCATTGTGTAACCTTTTTAGCTAATGTTAAATCAAAGATAAATGCGCCAAGCGGAGCACCAATTAATGAACCAAATACTGGCGCAGCCCAAATTAAGCTACCATCCGTCAAACCATTGTTTTTAAAGCCCATTATAGCAGTAAAAAGGCGCGGGCTAAAATCACGGGCGGGATTCATTGCATAGCCATGCATGGCACCAAAAGACATTCCGATAGCCACGATCAACGCCGCAACTGCGAATGGTGCAAGAAAGCCAGCTTTGTCGTTGATAAAATTTTCCACAATAGCGAGAATTGCAAACATTAGAATCGCACTGGCTATAATTTCAGCCAGAAAACCCGGCATAAAGGTATTTGTAATTGCTGGAAAAGTTGAAAATATTCCAGCTGTATGTTCGAGATTTGGATCAAATTCTTTGAATTTTGCTTGATAGAAAAAATAGACAATTGCAGCTCCAAGAAATCCACCGAGCATTTGTGCACTCATATATAGTGGAGCCTTTTTTAGTGGGAAGCGTTTTGTTACGATAAGTGCTAGTGTTACAGCAGGATTCAAGTGTGCGCCAGTTATCCGGTTACTTACGAGTATTCCAAGAAATACCCCAAGTCCCCAGCCAAAAGTGATATTGGTATATCCACCAAGATTAAATAAGACAAACATGGCATTGACGCCATTACCAAAAAGTAAGATGAACATGGTTCCTAGCAATTCAGCCATAAATTCCTGATAGCGACTGTAGCCCACTTTGCTTCCTTGTCATTAATGTATATAGGGGCTTATTATAACAAATAACCTGATTAAAAAATTTTTGCAATGCAGTAGGTTTTGCTACTAGTTGAGATTGTGTTTGTAGGGTATCTAATGGTAGCACAGTAAGCATAAGATTAATTAAGGGGTATTATTACTTGCTAGTTCATGAATTTGTGCGAAAATAACTTCCTTTATGGCAATTTTACAATTTGGAGCTAGATTATGCCTGTAAAAATACCTAATAATTTACCAGCTACAGATATCCTTAATTCAGAAAATATCTTTGTGATGTCCGAGGATAGGGCAGCACATCAGGATATTCGCCCACTGAAAATAGTAATACTTAATTTAATGCCGAATAAAATTGTTACTGAAACACAAATTTTACGTCTTCTTGGTAATACTCCACTACAAATTGAAATTACTTTTTTACATCCGCAATCTCATGAGTCAAAGAATACGGCAAACGAACATTTAGAGAATTTCTATAATTCTTTTGATAATATTAAAAATGATAAATTTGACGGCATGATTATTACTGGTGCGCCATTGGGACAAATTGATTTTGAAGAAGTTGATTTTTGGGCTGAATTATGTTCAATAATGGAATGGAGTAAGCATAATGTGTTTTCCTGTTTACATATTTGTTGGGGAACATTAGCTGGGCTTTACTATCATTATAAAATACCAAAACATAATCTTACGCAAAAAATGTTTGGAGTGTTTCCGCATCAGGTAAATCATCAGTTAAGCAAGTTATTAAGAGGTTTTGATGACATGTTTTGGGTTCCTCATTCACGTCATACCGAAGTGAAAAGAGAGGATATTCTGTTACATCCGGAGCTAAGGATTCTTGCTGAATCTGAAGAGTCAGGTGTTTATCTGCTGGCAACCTCTGATTATCGTCAGGTTTTTATTACCGGACATTCCGAGTATGATACTATGACTCTTAGCGACGAATATTTCCGTGATTTAAGTAAGGGGTTTACCATAGATATCCCTATAAACTATTTTCCGGGTAATGATACCAGCAAAAAACCAGCTTCTTTGTGGCGTGGACATGCGCACCTACTTTTTGCCAATTGGCTTAATTACTGTGTTTATCAGGAAACACCATTTAGTTTATCGGAGGTTGGGGCGGTTTGCGATTATTCTATTTAAGCCTACTAGTTTTATTAATTCCATATTCTCAGGTAATGGCAAATGAATCAAGTCCTTTCCAGAAATTTGACAATAATATTTCTGCGGGGATAGCAGTTATTTCTTCGCCAGGCAATTATTGGGCATCAAACTTAAATGCAACCGGGCAGGCACTATTCGATAATGGCGTCTGGCTTAATCTTCTGGCAGGAACAAAGCTGTCATTTAATTTTGATAACAATAATAATAGCAGTGTTAGTAAAACTTATAATAATTCATCGGCAAGTAGTTTCGGATTAACTGGTGGATATGCGTTTTTGGTTGATGGTAAATATAATCTTATTCCACATATTGGGTTTTCATATACCAATCAGCTACTGGCTGTTAATGAGAATAGTATCCAGCAATTCATTATTGAAGATCCTGCATATAATTATTCATTTGGGCTTAAAAACGAAATGATAATAATTCCTGCAAAACTAAAAATAGCACTGGATTTAAACTTTAATATAGGTGATCATCAGTCTGTAGTTCCAAACTCAGATAATGGGACCCTTGGTCATTATAATTATACACTTTATACTTTTACCGCAACCCCGGCAATTCAGTGGAACTTTGCAGAAAGATTTACTATTATTGGATATTACCAGTTTAATTATAATTTCAGCAACAGTATGAACTCTCCAAATGTAAACTATCCAGATATTGGTGTTAGCTCAAGCCAGTACTTGATGAATAATTATGTCCAGAATGCACTGGGAATTAATTTTGGTGTACTCTTCTAATAAGCAATCAGCTCCGAAACGGGCATTTCAACCCTAGGTAACAAATCTGTGGGTACATAACGGTCAAAACCGAGTCTTATTAGCTTGGCAAAAAGCGCATCACGATTATATACCTCAAATTTAACGAATAACTGATCACGAAATAAGCTATCAATTGTGCTTTTTGAAATATCTCGTCCAGTTATTTTTGATAGCGTGAAGGCAATATCCTTACTGCTAAGTCCGGATAAAAATAGAAATATGGCTTCTTTTTCGCGGGTAGTCAATTTGTATTTGCTTATATCGATACTGTAATCACAGTCAAAAACTCCAAGGCTTCTAATGATTTGTAACTGCATACTGATAAATGAAAGCGTCCGGTAACTACAAAATATGCCGACAACATTATTAGTTGCAGGATTGATTATTGGGGATTTTTCCAGTGAAAACGGCTGAAGTTTATCATCAAACTCGGTAATTGCAAAGCTTCTGACTTTTTTTCGTTCTTTTATCACTTGATTAAGGTCAATGTTTTGCTGTTCTTGTAAATGTTTGGGGTTTGTCTGTACAAATTCAAAGCTATCATTTTTCTCTGGGTGAAATACTTTTATGTATAATGGACTAGCATACTTTACCGACAAATCGGTACCCCTGATCAATGTACACCAGCCACGGATAACCTGATCAAAATTCTTGAAAGAGCTAATTATTAGCTCCAAGAAGTCATGGTCATTCAAACTAATAATATCACCGCCGCCCATATAAGATATCTCCCTTAATTGAATAGAATTTATACATTTGTAAATTATCTAGTTTAGTGGTTGTTGATTATTTTGCTATAAGAAGACTTTACTACACACCTATTAATAAACCTTACCGTAAGATTCCTCATCTATTTTTATACTCCTGAATAAGCGGCAAAGCCACCATCAACCGGGATTACAACACCATTTACAAACCCAGAAGCTCTACTGTCAGCTAACCAGAGTAGGGTACCAACCAGTTCATGTGCTTCACCAAAACGAGCCATTGGTGTATGAGTAATTATCTTTTCTGCACGGCTAGTCCAGTTGCCATCCTCAGTTTTTAGTAGTTTATGATTCTGTTGAGTCAGGAAAAATCCTGGAGCAATCGCATTTACCCGGATATTAGTTTTGGCAAAATGTACTGCTAGCCACTGGGTAAAATTGTTAATTGCGGCTTTAGCTGCACTATAGGCAGGAATTTTGGTAAGTGGGCATAGGGCACTCATTGATGAAATATTAATAATGGTTGCATCAGTTTTACCTAGCATCTGTTTACCAAAAACCTGGCATGGCAATAACGTACCCATAAAGTTAAGGCGAAATACAAAATCAATTCCATCGGCTTCCAAATCAAAAAAACTTGTTGCATCCGGTTTATTAGCTATATCTGCTGAATAATATTCTTCGCTACTAGTTCCTTTAGGGTGATTCCCACCTGCGCCGTTTAGGAGTAAGTCACAACTACCTAGCATCTCTTCTATAAATTCTGCGGCGTCTTCTAGGCTTTTGCGGTCAGTAACATCGGCACTAACTGCAATTGCAATACCATTATTTGCCTTGATCTCTTTAATCAAGTCGGCTGATTTTTCCTTATCTCGTCCAATGATTGCTACTTTGTAACCATTATAGGCAAGTGCCTTACAAAACTCATTACCCAGTACACCACTTCCACC
>JBDHRI010000022.1:0-18527 GCA_039807465.1 Burkholderiales bacterium
ATGCTAGTTGCCGCAGCCGGAGTTCTGATTATAGAAATGCCAACGATAAATACTTTTAAAAAGAAAGATCTTATTTATCTTGGCTACATTATATTAATTTCAATAACAATTGGACTATTCTCAAGCTATGTTTATTTTAAGCTGGCATTTGTTATTGTAGTTGCTGGTTGGGCATTCATCTTATATACTCTTCTTAGTAAGGCACCGCAGTTATTTCCCATAGTAAGTGTTTTGCTTATGCTTGGGATTATGTCATTGGAGGGTATAAATACTGGCAATTTTTATGTTATTTTGAATATTTTGATGTTCATCTGGGAATTTGCTTTTATTACCTTCTGGGCACATAAGTTGTTTCCTAACTTATATCATCGGATTTGGCGAAGTAGCATTATTCGTGGATTAGAAAGTATGCAAAAGATGCTGGAAGATTCTGGTAGTCATCAGGGGCGGGAAGTATTTCGACATTATCTGGCAGCAAATAACGTATTACGATTATTAAAAAAAGATCAGCTTCGTTCCGCAGTAAAGCTTACCCGATATTTGAGTTATTACCACTATTATTTAGCAGATCTATTAATGCGTGAAAGAGTTAGTTCACAAGAGCTAAGCGTAATCAGCCGCGATATTGAACTACTTTTCTTGGCAGTTGAATTGGGAAATTCGATTCCTGAAGCTGCGACAATAAGTAGTGAGGCTAATAGTTTACGCTACCACTACCGTATTTATGCCAATATTAAATCAGACTGGAATAAGCTATGCCAAGCCGTGAGCAGCTAATTCACCGTCGAATCATCCATGTTGTTATAATGATTGCAACCGGGATCTTTGTTTATCAATATAGTCAGTGGGATGATGGTTTATGGATACCGATTTCAATTCTGGCAATTGTTGGACCGTTTAGCCCAGGACTAACCATTAATAAGGCACGACAGCGGGTTTTGGGTACACTTTGTGGCTTACTTATAAGTCTTATTTTGTGGCTGTTTCTACATTATAACCCAAATGCACTAGTCTTTATAGCCTTAATCATGATTTATGGTGTCGCATTTACGGCTTTACAGGAATATACTTATTTTATCTTGCTAGTTAGTATTATGCTCTGCGTTAATTTTGATTATATGAATCTTTTTGTTAATAATGAGATCTCCTTTATTGCCAATCGGGGGCTGTGTGTTCTGGTTGGAGTTACAATTTGTCAATTTTATGAGTACTTTATTTTTAGTCGTTACTATGATAATGCGCTTACTCTAGTTGAGGCGAGACGGTTGGATGAGTTGGTAATAAAATCATGGGAGACAATCCGGCAAATGTCTGAAAGTGATTTGGTTACTATCAGTAAGTTAAATAAAACTGTGGAGCCTCTTATTTTTGAATTAAAGAGGCTGGAAGAGCTGAAGGAAAGTTGTCTTCATGGTTACAGCGAACAAAGTAAGACGATTGATCTAATTGAACGCTATGAGAGTAAACTCACTAGCCTCTACGATTGGTTAAATAGTATGGGGTTTAGTCTTTTATGCCGCCAAAAGCGAGTGTTGCAAGATAAAAAATCGCTGCCAGTAGATAATCTTTGTAATTAGTTAGTGCTTAGCTGATTTTGCAATAACTTCTGAATTTTTTGCAGGATACTGAAGCGTGCAAAATTTTTGCGATATACTAGATTTAATTTTCTACTGGGAACTGGTTTTGGTAAAGGTTTGATTTTTACCTCATTAGGTAGGTTTTTTAAAGCCAGTTCTGGTAAGATACTAATCCCAATATTCATAGCTACCATAAATTTAATTGTTTCTAGAGAGCTTGCAGTTATCAGACCGAGACCATTACTGACATTCGTATTACATTCTGGGCAGATTTTTAATACCTGATCACGGAAACAATTACCTAGTCCAAGTAAGAGAAAGGTTTCTTGCTCAAGCTCAGTAGCACTGATTTTACTTGCTTTTGCCAGCTTATGCTCTTTGGCGCAGATGACAGCAAGCTTATCATTATATAATTCAATTTGTGCTAATTCTGGGTGATTAGTCTCAGTTGCAAGAATAATTGCATCCAATTCACCTTTTAGTAGTTTACTTGTAAGCCCATCAGTGTAGCCTTCCTCAACTATCAGTTGTAACTTGGATTCCTTGTTGATGATTTCCTGAATTAATTCTGGAAAAATATAAGGACCAATGGTAAAGATTGCACCAATTTTAAGTGGCTGCTTATATGGGTTTTGATTAGTTTCAACAATATCAAGTAGATTGTGTGCTTCAAGAATTATTTTTCGTGCCTGATTTACAATTTCTTCTCCCGATGGCGTAATAAGTACCCGGTGATTCTCGCGTTCAAAAATAGTAATACCAAGATTATCTTCCAGTTTTTTAATGGCAATTGATAAAGTTGGCTGTGATACAAAACATTTTTGGGCAGCTTTGGCAAAGTGTTGTTCATCGGCAAGCGCTATCAGGTATTTTAGGTCGGTTAAGGTGAAATTAATCATATAAGGTCGGATTTTGTATTTAGGTAGTTAATCGCAACTAGTTGAGAACGATCTGAAAATTCAGCTAACTCTTTGGGTGTCGCAGTTACCTGATCACCCAGCAAGCGGTTGACTAATGTAACTGCCAGCATGGTTGCTGGTATTTCTACCTGATTGCAAAAAGCTGCAAGAGCTGTTGACTCCATTTCAAAATTTCTAATACCTAATGCACGCACCTTCTCAAAATATTCACTCCGAAAAGCATGATCATATTTTGGTGTTATCGCACCATCAAAGCGCCCCTGCCCAAGATAAAAGTCATCTGCGGCAATCGTATTTGCCAGAATAACCTGAAAATCTAGCCCGCGAGGTTGTACTTTATATATCTCATTGGCAAGTTTGCTATTAAAACAAGTAGGGGTATTAATATTTTTGTCCAGTGATGGTAATGGTAAATAATCTACCAGATTTGGCATAAATGCTTTTTCTGTAATTACAACGGTTCCGGGATCAACACCAATACCACCTGAGGTACCAATTCGTATATATTCAAGGTCTGTGTTGCCAGCATAATAGAGCATCTTGGTTAAATCATGCAGCAGGGCTATTACAGAGGTATTTCCCATGCCATGGGAAACAGATAATATGTTACCAACCCGGTAGATCTTGTATCTGCTGGTTGGCGTGATATCTTTGGGTTCAAAAAAATCCGGATATACTTTTGAAAATCTCAGAGCCAGCTTTCGTGCCAGATTTTTGGCGCGGTCATTGCTTCCCTGTAATAAGACATATTTTACTCCAGCGAATTTGTTGATAATTTCACTTGTTAGCTCCAGCTCCAGCAGATAGAGATATTTTTCATTAAGGTTTTTTAGTAGGGAGTTTATTTGCATTTTGAAGCCTGCTGGTTAATGATTAATTACATAGTCAATTACAAGATTTGCCGCTTTCTTGAAATGAGCAATCTGTTCCTGTTTGGAAATATAAATTTCATCGGTTAAAAAGCGGTCAACTAGTACAGCGTTTATCTCACAACATGATATTTCTAATTGATTACAAAATCCGGCAAAACCTGTTGCTTCCATATCAAAACTTCTGACTTCCTTGTTGTAAGCATTTTGCAGATATTGACGTTGCTCTTCATGAGTATAGCTTAATGGCATGGCACCATTTAACCTAGCTTGTCCATTATAGTAACCCATTCCACCAATTATTTTTCCTGTAACAATTGAAGTGGACTCTTGTTTACTGATTGTATTAATGAAATCTTTAGTGAGAGTAGGACAAAACTGTGTTGGATAATGATGTAGCTGACCAAATTCGATTGATTCAAATTGGGCTTCAAGAGTATTGGTTACTGCTTCCGTTCCTACTACTATTTGTCCTGGGTTTACACCAAGTCCACCCGATGGTCCAACTCGAAAGAATTTAGGTGATTTTACCTTGGCATGCCAGAGTAGCTTAACCACTTCATTTAGGCATATTAATAGCGATGGTGCACCAATTCCATGAGAAACAATCAGGCTATTGTGAATTTTATGGATATGGTACCGCTCTCTTTTACCAATTGTGGTACAACGAACATCAATGTCTCTTATATTATAGAATTTTGTCGCAAATTCATTGGCAATCGTATCTGCATTGTTAAATGATCGGGTAAGGATTACATATTTTACATCACCAAACATTTGTTCAAGATTCTGTCCGGAATCAAAACCTAAATGATAGAGATAGTCAACTTCTAGGTTCTGGAAAAATGGATTTAATTTATCATAGTTCATTCTGCATATTCCGTGTTTTACTGTAAATGAATAATCCGCTAATCAGTGTAAAGAGAATCATTAAGCCAAATCCACCAAAGACCTTGAATTTGACCCAAACAAATTCACTAAATGAGTAAGCTACGACTAGATTAAGTAATCCCATTATTATAAAAAAGGCAACCCACATCAGGTTTACGCGTGACCAATCTCTGTCGCTAAGTGAAAAATGTTCGTTGAGAAGTAGTTTGATACCGTTTTTACCTAACTTTGCTGACACCAGCAGAGATATCGCCATAATCCAGTAAAGTACGGTTGGTTTTAGCATGACAAAGGTTTTATTATGAAAAACGATTGTTAAGCCGCCAAATATCGTGATAAGAAGGGTACTAAGCCAAGTATTTTTACCAATTTGTTTATAAATAACCTTGTATAGTATTAGTTGTAACCAGCTTAAAACAATACATACTCCGGTGGCTAGGTAGATATTTTTTGTAAAATAGTAAACAGCGAAAAAGCCAATTAATGGCAGCATTTCAAAAAAAAGATTATTTTGCATAAGACTACTTATAGATAAAACAGCTAAGAATTGACAATTATACTGGATTTTTAGATAATTAAAAAAATAATTTGAAATTTTACAGTGCTTGTTCGTGCTAAAATTCCGGTAGATTATTTAATAAGTTTCTACATTGGGGAATTTAGAAATGGGTAAACTGGTTATAGCTAATTGGAAAATGAATGGTGACCTGAATAAGGTAAACTCTGATTTAAGCTATTATGCCAACCATTCTGCTACAAACAAATCAAATGTTGTGTTGGCTTTGCCTTATCTGTATATTGTTTGGGCAAAACATATTCTTCTTAATAACTCACTGATAAAAATTGCTGCTCAAGATTTGAGTCATTATCGTGATTGCGGGGCTTATACGGGTAAAATAAATGGAAGCATGTTAAAGGATGCTGGAGTTAACTACGTGTTGGTTGGGCATTCCGAACGACGCAGTTTACTTGGCGAAAATGGACAGATTCTAGTTGATAAACTAATTAATGCTTTTGATAATAACCTCGTGCCAATCTTATGTGTTGGAGAATCAATCTTCAATCGTGAGGCAGGCGATTATTTGCAGTTTATCGAAGGTCAGCTTTCCGGATTAATGCAAATTCCCCAACTAAAAGAAATGATTATAGCTTATGAACCGTGCTGGGCAATCGGTACTGGCAAAATTCCAACTCTTGATGAAATACAGGAAGTAGCGGATTTTATTCACAGCTACATGCAAAAAAACTTCCCGTATGCTAAAATAGCTGTTTTGTATGGTGGAAGTGTAACTAGTCAAAATGCACATGAAATACTTGCTATTGCCAATGTTAATGGGGTGCTAGTGGGTGGGGCTTCGCTTAAAACAGCCGATTTTACAGCAATTTGTGAGAATGTTTAGTTTGTTATGTTTCTAATTTTAACGTGATTTTTTTAGATTTATTGCTTATATGGAAATTATAAAAACATTATTGTGGGTTATTCAGATAGTTTCAGCTATTTCTGTAATTATCTTGGTTTTGCTTCAGCAGGGTAAGGGTGCAGATGCTGGTGCTACCTTTGGTTCCGGTGGTTCTTCCTCTTTATTTGGTGCCAGTGGGTCAGCTAATTTTTTAAGTCGTTCTACAGCGGTAGGTGCAGCAATATTTTTTGTAACTACTTTAGCTTTGGTTCTTATCTCAAGTAGTGGGCGAGTTGGTGATCTTGGGGTTATGGCAAATATGACAAATGCAGGTAAGACTTCAGCTAGTCAAGTGGTTGCATCACAGGTCGTTGCCAGTCAACCTTCAGTTGGTAAAAAAGCAGCTCCAGCTAAAAAAGAAACAGGGAATCAGATTCCAGATTGATGATTTTTGCCGACATGGTGAAACTGGTAGACACGCCATCTTGAGGGGGTGGTAAGCTTAGCTTGTGTGAGTTCAAATCTCACTGTCGGCACCATTAGTTAATATTTTAAGGGAATACAATGGTTTATACTTCATATTTTCCAATTCTTTTCTTTATGTTGCTGGCGACTATTATGGGAACCATAATGATTGTTGCCGGACGTCTTCTTGGTCGTCATAAGCCTGATGATCAGAAAAATTCGCCGTACGAGTGTGGTTTTGAGGCGTTTGAGGATGCTCGGGTTAAATTTGATGTTCGCTATTATTTGATAGCGATTATTTTTATTTTATTTGATCTTGAGGTTGCATTTTTATTACCTTGGGCATTAGTGTTTCGCCATTTGGGGATGTACGGCTTTGTCGTTATGGCAGTATTTTTGACGATATTAATCGCTGGCTTTGTATATGTCTGGAAAAAAGGAGCGTTAGAATGGGAATAGAGGGAGTTCTAAAAGAAGGCTTTGTTACAACTACCGCTGATAAGTTGATTAATTGGGCTAGGACGGGTTCACTTTGGCCTATGACTTTTGGTCTTGCTTGTTGCGCGGTTGAAATGATGCATATTGGTGCAGCTCGTTACGATCTTGATCGTTTTGGTGCAGTTTTCCGTCCTTCTCCACGTCAATCTGATGTGATGATTGTTGCAGGTACTCTTTGTAATAAAATGGCTCCAGCTTTGCGTAAGGTTTATGATCAGATGCCTGAGCCGCGCTGGGTGATCTCAATGGGGTCATGTGCTAATGGTGGTGGTTATTACCATTATTCATATTCAGTTGTGAGAGGCTGTGATCGTATTGTCCCTGTTGATATTTATATTCCAGGCTGTCCGCCAGCCGCGGAAGCATTGATGTACGGAATTATCCAGTTACAGAACAAAATTCGTCGTGATTCTACAATTGCTAGAAAGAGTGCCTAATGAGTAAGTTAGACAGACTAGAAGCCGCTTTAACTGAAGCCGCGGGTAATATATACAATAATTTATATCGTCATTATAATGAAATCACCATTGAAGTAACCCCTGACCGATTAATTGAGTTAATGAATATTCTTGTTCATGATGGAAAACTTAGCTTTGAGCAATGTCAGGATGTTTGCGGGGTTGATTACCTTACTTATAAAAATGAAGATAAGCCTGATGATGCACTACGTTTTGCAGTTGTTTATCATTTGTTGTCACAAAAGCATAACTGGCGTTTACGGGTGAAAACCTTTGCTAGTAACAATGAATTTCCAATTGTTCCATCTATGGTTGATATCTGGAGTTCAGTTAACTGGTTTGAGCGGGAAGCTTTTGATTTATACGGTATTGTGTTTGAGGGTCATCCTGACTTACGCCGTATTCTTACTGATTATGGGTTTATTGGGCATCCATTCCGTAAGGATTTCCCTTTATCAGGATATGTTGAAATGCGCTATGATGAAGAGCAGAAACGCGTTATTTATCAACCTGTAACAATTGAGCCGCGTGAAATTACACCACGCATTATACGTGAGGAGGGCTACGGTGGCAGAAATTAAGAACTATACCCTGAATTTTGGGCCGCAACATCCGTCTGCCCACGGGGTTTTACGTTTGGTACTTGAGCTTGATGGTGAAGTAATTCAGCGCGCGGATCCACACATTGGACTTTTACATCGTGCTACTGAAAAACTTTCTGAGCATAAAACATTTATTCAAGCATTACCATATATGGATCGTCTTGATTATGTGTCAATGATGTGTAATGAACATGCTTACTGTCTGGCAATAGAAAAATTAATGGGGCTTGAAGTTCCAATTCGTGCTCAGTATATCCGGGTTATGTTTGCCGAGATTACTCGTATCTTGAATCATTTAATGTGGATTGGTGCCCATGCACTAGATATTGGTGCGATGGCAGTGTTTCTTTATGCTTTTCGTGAGCGTGAAGATCTTATGGATTGTTATGAAGCTGTTTCTGGTGCACGGATGCATGCGGCATATTTTAGACCGGGTGGGGTTTATCGTGACTTGCCAGATACTATGCCTAAATATGCCGAATCAAAGGTTAAAACTAAAAAACAAATTGATGCGTTAAATAGAGCTCGTCAGGGTAGCTTGCTTGATTTTATTGAAGATTTTGCAAATCGATTTGATAAATGTGTTGATGAATATGAAACATTAATTACCGATAACCGAATCTGGAAGCAGCGAACAGTTGGTATTGGTGTTGTTAGCCCAGAGCGTGCTTTAAATTTAGGTTTTTCTGGTCCTATGGTGCGTGGTTCAGGTCTGGCTTGGGATCTACGCAAAAAACAGCCATATGATGTATATGCTGATTTAGATTTTGATATTCCAATCGGTAAAAATGGTGATAGCTATGATCGTTATCTAGTACGTGTTGCGGAATTACGCGAGTCGAATAAAATCATTAAGCAGTGTGTTGCTTGGCTAAAAAATAATTCTGGTCCAGTTATTGTTGATGATCACAAAGTTGCGCCACCACATCGTGAAAAAATGAAATATGGAATGGAAGAACTAATTCATCATTTTAAACTATTTACTGAAGGTATGCATGTACCAGAAGGCGAAGTTTATCAGGCAGTTGAGCATCCAAAAGGTGAATTTGGAATTTATCTTGTTTCAGATGGGGGTAATAAGCCATATCGTCTGAAAATTAAGGCTCCAGGTTATGCTCATCTGGCAGCACTTGATGAAATGAGCCGCGGACATATGATTGCCGATGTGGTTGCAATCATTGGTACTCAGGATATTGTATTTGGGGAGATTGATCGATAATGTTATCCCAGGAATCATTACAGAAAATTGATGTTGAGTTGGCTAAATACCCAGCAGAACAACGCAGAAGTGCAACAATGTCAGCACTTAGAATTGCTCAGGAAGAATTGGGCTGGTTGTCTCCGGAAACAATGGAGTTTGTTGCTGGTTATTTACGGATACCTACTACTCAGGTAATGGAAGTTGCAACCTTTTATGGGATGTATAATCTCAAGCCTGTTGGTAAATATAAAATTACTGTTTGTACTAACCTTCCTTGTGCATTGCGTGGCGGAGTTAACTCTATTGAGTACCTTGAAAACAAACTGGGCATAAAAGTAGGTGAGACAACTTCGGATGGTAAATATACTTTACTTGAAGGTGAGTGCATGGGGGCATGTGGTGATGCTCCGGTATTATTGCTAAATAATCATAAAATGTGTAGTTTTATGACTCCTGAGGCAATTGATAAAAAATTAGCGGAATTGATGTAGTTGTATTTGCGAAGGCTGATGAAAGTCAGTTCATTAGCAATACTGCTAAATGGAAGTTGTCTGGTTTATGCTGGAGAGAGTAGCCCTTTTCAACGTTATGATAATAATTTAACGCTTGGCTACTATAATGTTATTTATGGTGATGGTGATTCAACCGGGGGCATAGATATTCATGCTGAAGCACTATTGGATATGGGGTTATGGCTATCGGCTGGCGCGGGTTATGTATTATATTATAACCGTACCAGTAGTGTATTAAATAAGGTAACAGGTGCTAGTCTGGCTATTAATGCAGGATATGCATTTCTTACACTTGAAAATAAGCTTAATCTTATTCCTTATGTAAGAATGCAGCACATAGGTCAATCATTGAGTACTGGTTATGACTCTTCACAGGTTGACTACACTGATGCATACGGACCTGGGCTAATAACCGAATATGATGCAATTAGAGATACTTTGAAATTTCGATTTGATGCTAATGTTTTATTTTCAAATACGAAATCATCCTTTGTATCACCAAATAATTACCCGGATCAAAGCAATACCAACACATTATGGAACTTTAGTCCGAGCATACAGTATAATATTACAAAAGTATTGACAACACAATTTATTTACTCATATACAATTAATACCTATAATCCTAGCATGAGTGCAAATACTTTTGATTTCAGGATAGGTATAATTTATTAAGCCAAGGAGTTTATATGGCAATTTATCATAGCGGTGTTATATTTGCCGATGTGGATACGCATGATCCCGATTGCTGGAAATTGAATAATTATATTAAGCGTGGTGGCTATCAGGCACTTAAGCGAATTCTTGGATCTAAAATTCCAGCAGAGGAAGTTATTGCTGAAATGAAAACTTCAGGTCTGCGTGGTCGTGGTGGGGCAGGATTTCCGACTGGACTCAAATGGAGTTTTATGCCAAGAACAATGCCGGGCCAAAAATATATCATGTGTAATAGTGATGAGGGCGAACCAGGTACATTCAAGGATCGTGATATTCTCGCTTTTAATCCACATGCGGTAATTGAAGGTATGATTATTGCTGGTTATTCAATCGGTGCATCAGCTGGGTATAATTATATTCACGGTGAAATCTTTGAATTGTATCAGAGATTTGAAGAAGCACTTGCTGAGGCGCGTGCAGCTGGCTTTTTGGGTAAAAATATCCTTGATTCTGGCTTTGAATTTGAATTACATGCTCATCATGGTTATGGAGCTTATATCTGTGGTGATGAAACTGCATTATTAAATTCAGTTGAAGGGCACAAGGGGCAGCCACGTTTCAAACCACCTTTCCCGGCTGGTTATGGTTTATACGGCAAGCCGACTACGATTAATAATACCGAGTCATTAGCATCAGTTCCATTTATTTTGCGTGATGGTGGACAGACATTTATGGATAAGGGTATCCCGAATAATGGTGGAACTAAATTATTCTCAATCTCTGGACATGTAGAGCGTCCGGGTAATTATGAGATTCCATTAGGAACACCGTTTAGTAAATTACTGGAAATGGCTGGTGGTATGCGTGGTGGTAAAAAAATGAAAGCCGTAATCCCTGGTGGATCATCAGCACCGGTACTACCAGCAGAAATTATGATGGATTGTAATATGGATTATGATTCAATTGCCAAAGCAGGTTCCATGCTTGGATCTGGGGCTGTCATAGTAATGGATGAAGATGTTTGTATGGTTAAAGCTCTTGAGCGCCTTTCTTACTTTTATCATGAAGAAAGTTGTGGTCAATGTACCCCGTGTCGTGAAGGTACTGGCTGGTTATATCAAATCGTTCATCGTATTGAAACTGGGCAGGGAAGAGTTGGCGACCTTGAATTATTAAATAGTCTTGGAAATCAGATGGCAGGACGTACAATTTGTGCCTTGTCGGATGCGGCAGTTTTTCCGGTGCGTAGTTTTACCAAGCATTTCAGAAATGAATTTGAATATCATATCGAAAACAAATAATGTATGGTAAATCATCGCTGGTGTTAATGCCAAAGATAGTTGTTGTTAGGAATCAATAATGATTGAATTTGAATTAGATGGTAAAGCGGTAAAAGGCGAACAGGGAGCTACAGTTCTTGAAGTCGCTTTGCGTGAAGGTAAGTACATCCCTCATTTCTGCTACCACAAAAAATTATCGATTGCGGCAAATTGTCGTATGTGTCTGGTTGAGGTTGAAAAAGCCAGAGGTCCGGTTCCGGCTTGTGCTACTCCGATTACTGAAGGCATGAAGGTTATGACTGCTTCAAAAATGGCAGTTGAAGCGCAAAAAGGAGTAATGGAATTTCTGTTGATTAATCACCCGCTAGATTGCCCGATTTGTGATCAGGGTGGTGAATGTCAGTTGCAGGATCTTGCTGTTGGCTATGGACGTTCGGAATCAAGATTTCATGAAGAAAAACGTGCGGTAACGGATAAGGATCTTGGTCCGTTAGTTCGTACTAAAATGACGCGTTGTATTCACTGTTCACGTTGTGTGCGATTTACTGATGAAATTGCTGGTTATCAGGAATTAGGCATGAGTTATCGTAATAACCATGTTGAAGTAATGCCATTTCTTGGTAAAACAGTTGATAGTGAGCTATCTGGCAACATTATTGATATTTGTCCAGTTGGTGCATTAACTTCAAAACCATTTCAGGATACAGCAAGAACTTGGGAATTGTCACGTCGTAAGACAATCTCTCCACATGATGCATTAGGTAGTAATCTGGTGGCACAAATTGATAAATACCATAAAGTAGTTCGCGTATTACCGTATGAGAATGAAGATATCAATGAATGTTGGATTTCTGATCGCGATCGCTATAGTTATGAAGGCTTATATCATGAAGAGCGTGCGACTAGCCCAATGATTAAGCAAGATGGTAAATGGATTAAGGTTGATTGGGAAACCGCAATTGATTATGCAGCAAAAAGCATGGCTGGTGTTAAACATGATCATGGTAGCGATGCAATCGGCGTTTTAGCATCTGCTATTTCAACAACTGAAGAGTTACACTTATTACAAAAAGCTATGCGTGGAATTGGGGTTAGCAATTTAGACTATCGTCTAGATATGACTGATTTCAATCTAGATGGTAAAGTTGAAGGCGTGAGTTACCTTGGTTCAAGTATAAATGAATTAGCTAACAGTAAGTCAGTATTGGTAGTAGGTAGTGTACTTCGCGAAGAACAACCATTGATTGCACAACGTTTGCGTCAGGCAGCTAAAAAAGGAACTGAATTACACACAATCAATGTAATTAAAGAAGATCTTCTGGCGAAAGTAAGCACTCAATCAGTCGTTGACCCGCGTAAATTAAGCTATAAATTAGCTCAAGTTCTGAAATATGTAAGTGAGATTACTGGAAAACCAACTGCTGTTGATTTAAGTAATGTTGATAGTTGTTCAAAAGCAAAACAGATTGCTGAAAGCCTAGTTAAAAATCAAGGAGCAATTATTCTTGGTCGTGTTGCACGGACACTTCCTGATTATTCTAAAGTAGTAATTTTGGCACAAGAAATAGCCAATCTTACTGGTGGACATTATGGAATTTTACCTTCATTGGCAAATGAGGTTGGTGCACAATTAGTTGGATTTACCCCATATCGCGCTGCATTTAACGGCTACAATGCCAAAGGATTAAATGCAAGAGAGATGCTTGAGAATCCACGTAAAGGATATCTATTATTTAATACCGAGCTTGAGCTGGATAGTTTTAGCTCACAAGCTGCAATCGCCGCACTTAGTAAAGCAGAGTCAGTAATTGCTATGACGGCTTATATTAGTGAGGATATGCTTCAATATGCTGATGTGATTCTTCCTGTTACTCCATTTACTGAAACCGCAGGGTCATATGTAAATATGGAAGGTAAATGGCAGAAATTTAATGGTGTAACTCGCCCAATGGGTGAAGCTAAGCCAGCATGGAAAGTAATCCGTGTTTTAGCTAATAAATTCAATCTTGATGGATTTGATCATAATAGTATTGAAGATGTTCGTGCCGAAATAAATAATTTGAGCGATACTTCAGCGTATTTAAATAATAAAGTAAAAGTTGAAGCAATTTCAGTAAATAAGCCTGATTTAAATGGGCTGGTTCGCTTTGCAATTACTGGAATTTATAACGCGGATAGCATTACTCGTAGAGCAAATGCATTACAGCAGACGCCTTGGGCTAAACTATCTACTTTAACAGTATCTCCAGTTTTAGCTGAAAAGCTTAATTTGGCAGCAGATGCTACTGTTACAGTAAAGCAGTCGCATGCACAGAGACAATTTAACTTGGCTGTATGTGAGACTATTCCGGAAACTATGGTATTATTAGCTAAAAATCAAAGTACAATTGGATTTGCTGGTACCTATGATCCAATTGAATTAAGTTTGGCTTAGGGGGGGATATGGAATTTTTACAACATTATTTGGGACATGATCTTGCTTTTGCTATCTGGCATTTGATCAAGGCTGTACTAACAATTGTACCATTAACTCTATCTGTTGCCTACCTTACCTTAGCTGAACGCCGGATTCTGGCATTCATGCATGCGCGGATTGGAGCTAACCGAGTTGGACCATTTGGACTATTTCAGCCATTTGCAGATTTATTCAAATTTGTGTTTAAAGAAATTATTGTTCCTTATAAAGCGTCACGTGGTGTGTTTTATTTTTCACCAATTATTATTCTTTTCTGTGCGCTTTCATGCTGGGCAGTAATACCATTTAATCCAGAATTGTATTTTACTGATGTAAATGCTGGGTTATTATATGTAATTGCAGTGTCTTCACTTGGTGTTTATGGAATTATCTTAGCTGGTTGGGCTGGTAATTCAAAATACTCTTTCCTTGGTGGAGTTCGGGCAACAGCGCAGATGATTTCATATGAATTGGCAATGGGTTTCGCACTGATTGCTGTTATTATGGTATCTGGTAGCCTTAATTTTATTGATATAGTCAATAGTCAGGCATATGGCAAATTTGCTGGATCGGTGCTTTCTTGGAATCTTATACCACTATTTCCAATGTTTCTAGTTTATTTGATTTCAGGTGTTGCCGAGACAAATCGTGCTCCATTTGACGTGTGTGAGGGTGAATCAGAGATTGTTGCTGGATTCCACGTTGAATATTCTGGTACACCTTTTGCATTATTCATGCTAGCTGAATATGCGAATATGTTCTTGGTTTCAACTTTGACTGCTATAATGTTTCTTGGTGGCTGGTTATCACCATTCCCACGAAATTGGGGCATACTTGGTCATGAGTCAATGGCTTGGCTGGTAATTAAAGTATTATTGTTATTATTTGGCTTCATCTGGTATCGTGCAACTTTTCCACGTTATCGCTACGATCAGATTATGCGTTTGGGGTGGAAAATATTTTTACCAATTACCCTGATTTGGATTTTTGTTATAGCAGTATGGATGGTTTCTCCATTCACTATTTGGAAGTAAAAGTATGAAGAGATTTTTTAAAACTTTTTTGCTTGGTGAGTTATTAAAAGGAATGGCAGTTACGTGGCGTGTCATGCTGCGTCCAAAACCAACCATTATTTATCCAGAGGAAAAGACGCCACAGTCACCTAGGTTTCGTGGGTTACATGCACTACGTCGTTATCCAAATGGCGAAGAGCGTTGCATTGGTTGTAAACTTTGTGAAGCGGTATGTCCAGCACTGGCAATTACAATTGATATTCATGAGCGTGATGATGGTACTCGTCGTACTACCCGCTATGATATAGATCTTATCAAGTGCATTTATTGTGGTTTTTGTGAAGAAGCGTGTCCTGTTGATGCTATTGTAGAGACACCAATTCATGAATATTACGGTGAGAACCGTGGTGATTTACATTATACTAAAGAAATGCTTCTAGCTATTGGTGATAAATACGAAAGTGTTATTGCTAAAGTCAAAGAAGCAGATCATAAGTATCGCTAAGAGGTTAATATGGATATAGTAAGCGTATTATTTTATGTTTTTGCAGCGATACTGTTATTTAGTGGTTTTAGAGTAATTACTGCTAAAAACCCGGTTCATGCTGCATTGTTTTTAGTACTGGCATTTGTGACATCAGCTTGTTTGTGGATGATGCTAAATGTTGAATTTCTTGCATTAACATTAATTTTGGTTTATGTTGGTGCTGTAATGGTCTTATTCCTGTTTGTAGTAATGATGCTTGATGTTGATCTTGAATCATTACGAAAAGGGTTCTGGAAAAATATGCCGCTGGCATTGGTTTTGGGTGTGGTTGTATTACTTGAAATGTTGTTGGTAATAGTAAAAAATCCGGTTGTAACAAGTGTTGCTAATGTTGATCCAGAAAGTAAGATTAGTAATGCGAATAAGCTTGGTTGGGTTTTATACACACAGTATTCATACCCGGTTGAGTTAGCTTCAATGATTCTTTTATTGGGCTTGGTGGTCGCAGTGGCTCTTACATTACGTAAAACTGATAAACAGGCTAAATATCAGAATATAGGTGCTCAGGTTGCAGTTGATAGCAAGACGCGCTTTACAATGGTTAAAATGGCGGCGGAAGTTGAAGAAATTTCTAGCGAAGAAAATAAACAGGAAACCGTGGGAGACAAACAATGATAGGGATGAATCATTATCTTATTTTGTCGGCAATACTGTTTGCTATTTCGGTTATGGGTATTTTTCTTAATCGTAAAAATATTATAGTAGTACTGCTATCGATTGAATTAATGCTTCTTGCAGTTAATTTCAATTTTGTTACTTTTTCGAGTTTTTTGCATAATGTTGCTGGACAGATATTTGTATTTTTTACATTAACGGTAGCAGCGGCAGAATCAGCGATTGGTCTTGCGATATTGATTATTTTATTCCGTAATCTACGGTCAATCAATGTTCGCGATATGGATCAGCTTAAGGGTTAATTTTTAAGGGTAGCAAAATGAGTAGCATGCATTTATATTTGACAATTATACTGGCTCCCTTGGTTTCATCAACTCTGGTTGGGCTTTTTGGCTGTGCACTTGGTAAAAAACTAAGTCAGCTGCTATGTATTCTGGGCGTACTAATTTCAACAGTATGTTCGGTGATGGTTTTAAATCAAGTTTTAAGTAATGGTTTATATTTTGATGGTCCATTATATACTTGGTTGACAGTTGGTAATCAAACTTATTCAGTAGGTGTATTAATTGATAGTTTGACGGCAACGATGCTTACAGTGGTAACTTCTGTATCATTGATGGTGCATATCTATACTATCGGTTATATGGCTGGTGAAGATGGCTATACTAGATTCTTCAGTTATATTTCATTATTTACTTTTATGATGATTATGCTGGTAATGTCTAATAACTTCATCCAACTATTCTTTGGTTGGGAAGGCGTTGGTTTGGTATCTTATCTTCTGATCGGGTTTTATTTTAAACGTGAATCAGCTATTTTTGCCAATTTAAAAGCATTTCTGATTAACCGTATCGGTGACTTGGGTTTCTTACTTGGAATTGGCTTAGTACTTGCTTACTTTGGTACTTTGAATTATGCTGAAGTTTTTGCAAAATTAAATGAAATTACTGGACAAACTTTCCTTGGCACTGGCTGGAATGTTATAACTGTAATTTGTTTACTGCTTTTTGTTGGTGCGATGGGTAAATCGGCACAATTTCCATTACATGTATGGCTTCCTGATTCCATGGAAGGTCCGACACCAATTTCAGCATTGATCCATGCGGCAACGATGGTAACAGCTGGTATATTTATGGTCGCACGTTTGTCGCCAATGTATGATTTATCTGAAACGGCTTTGTCATTTATTGCGATAGTTGGTGCCATTAATGCTTTATTTCTTGGCTTACTTGGGCTTATTCAGACGGATATTAAGAGAGTTGTGGCTTATTCAACACTATCTCAATTAGGTTACATGGCTGTTGCATTAGGCTGTGGGGCTTACTCGGTTGGTATTTTTCATCTGATGACACATGCTTTCTTTAAGGCGTTGTTATTCTTGGCTGCGGGTTCAGTAATCGTGGGTATGCACCATGAACAGGACATGCGTAAGATGGGTGGCTTATGGAAGTATATGCCAATTACCTATCTTGTAACAATCGTTGGTAATCTTGCATTAGCTGGTATTCCTCCGTTTGCTGGTTTCTTCTCAAAAGATATGATTCTTGAAGCGGCAGAAAATGCGCATCATCATGGTTTATATGGTAGTTCTTTTGTAGTGTTCTGTGTTTATGCGGCAGTATTTGTTACAGCTTGCTATAGCTTCCGTCAGCTATTCATGACTTTCCATGGTGAAGAAAGATTCCGTCATGCACATAATGATCACCACGGTCATGATGATCACGGGCATCATGGTCCGGTAGAACCACATGAATCTCCTTGGGTGATTACTGTTCCACTGATACTTTTGGCTATTCCGTCAGTTATCATTGGTTGGGTTGCATTTAGTAAATTTGTACCGGGTGATTTTTATCAGAATGTTATTTTTAATGCAGACTTCTTCAAAGAATTTACAAGTGAGGCAATGACAAAAGGCGAGTTATCACCAATTGCAATGATGATGCATTCTTTATCTACGCCACCAGTTTACTTGGCTTTGTCTGGAATTATTGCTGCATATATTGCACACAAATCACCTGCATTTGTAGCGGCTATTAAGGCAATCTTCAAACCAGTAATTTATGTAATGGAACGCAAGTATTTTATGGATGATTTATTCATAAATCTCCTAGCTCCTCTTGGTCGTGGTATTGGTAAGGTATTATGGTCAATTGGTGATGTTTTATTGATTGATGGGCTAATTGTTAATGGTTCAGCCAGAGTTATTGGAGTATTTTCCAAAATATTCCGTCGGGCTCAGACTGGCTATGTAAATAGTTATGCAACATTTATGGTACTAGGTATATTGATTCTTCTTACCTTCTGTACCGGTTTAATCTTGCATTAAGGAATAGAGTAATGATGAATTATTTGCTAAGTTTAACGATATGGACGCCAATTGTTTTTGGTCTCATTACTTTATTAATAAATAAGAATGATTGTTTAGCACGTTATTTTGCCCTTTTGGGATCAATAATTGCTTTTCTGTTCTCGTTAATTGTATTTTTTGGTTTTGATTCTGCAGCAACTGCAATGCAGTTTCAGGAAATGTGGCCTTGGGTTGGTAGTTTAAATATTAATTATCACTT
>JBDHRI010000151.1:0-3842 GCA_039807465.1 Burkholderiales bacterium
GGAAAAATTACTTTTCCACCTGCGCCAAGTACTCCGAACATGTCATAGACCGATAAATCAAAGCTTAATTCAGACTAAGCCAGAACTGCATCATCCTGGCTAATATTGAAACGCTCATTAACCGCTTTTATGGTATTTATCACTCCAAGGTAGGAAATAACTACCCCTTTGGGCTTCCCAGTACTTCCTGAAGTAAATAAAACATAAGCAGCTTCGTCAAGTTCAGCCATCGGAATCGCAGCAACATCAGTTTCTAGATCATTAGCATCTTCAATCACTAAAATCTGATATGCCGATTTTATTGTATCAACCGAAATTCTACCTAGCTGATTTTTAGCTACTAAGATATAGCGAACCATTCCCTCCTGAAGTACTTCTTCAATCCGTCCGATTGGCCAATCTACATTTAATGGTAGATAAGCCGCACCGGTTTTCATGATTCCCCAAGCTGCCGCTATTTGCTGATAGCCTTTTTCACTAAAGATTGCAACTAGCTCACGTTTTTGTACTCCAGATTTTTTTAGTAAACTTGCAATCGAATAGCTTTTTTCCATTAATTTGACATAAGTATAATTACCCTTACTATCAATAACCGCGATTGACTGCGGTTTGGCTAATGCTTGATCTTTAAGTGTTACTATCTTATCCAGGCTTTGATGAGCTGAGTTTGCCGTAGCTACTATTGCCAAATCATTCGGGTCAGCAATGTCGGGAATTTCATTATCCCACGCATTTAGGGCAAAATACTCAATTAGATTTATATATTGGGTATGTAAACTCTCAATATATTCTATATCAAAAAGCTGCGATACATAATCCCAACCAGAAAGTAAACTTCCATTACTTTCAATAGCATTATTATCTAGCCAGACTTGAGCTGTTTGCGAAAGATAAAACTCCTCCTGAGCATTATTTTCAAGAAAAGCATTGGTTTTGGAGTCTTCGAGTAAACTAGTAAATACCATTGGTGCAATGATAGCATCAGAATTAAGATTAAATTTCTGACGAATAATTGAAAATACTTCAACTCCATCTATTATCCGATGTTCAAGGTCTTTCCAGAGTAAAGAATGATTATGCCGAACCTGATTAATAAACTGTCTCTCACAACCAGCATATGGCAAAAATGCCAAAATATCGGTAAAATCGCCAATAATGTTACTTTCTGCCACTGAACTATTACTTTTGTCAAAAAGTGAGATATTAATCAGAAAATTGGGGTTGGTCGAATATCTGGCTAATACAGAGTAATAAATCGTTAGTAAAGCGGAAGTAGGCGAAAGGTTATTCTGATAGGCTTTCTTTTTGAATTCCTGCCAAATACTTGCCGAAACTACCCGACTATCCCTGGCAAAAATAGGATTAGTTACCGATTCAGGCAATTGCAGCGTTCTAAGTGGAGCAAAGTTAGGAACCTCTTTAAAGCGTTGAAACCAGTAAAATTTACTGAGGTAAGCTAAATTACTGTCTGATTCAAATTTTGATTCAATGTAGTCGCGAAAGGTAAATTTAATCTCATCAAGCTTATTACCTTGATAAAGAAGAGTTAGCTCTTCCCTAAAGATATTTAAGCTATGCGCATCCATTATGAGAATATCAGAAAGAAAATGCAATCTGTCGCCATTTGCACCCCGCGAGATTTTTATTTCAAATAATGGTAACTTAGTTACATCAAGTTTTTTAGCCAACATCTCACTACGAGTTTTTATCAGCACAGTCTGAAATTCTGTCTCCGAGTAGGTGGAATAATCATTAACGGGTAAATGATAGCTATATTCAGGATGGGTTATTTGTGCCATCTTATCTACTGAGAAAGTAGTTCTAAGCATGGCATGGCGTTTAATTAACTGATTAATCGCAGCCTCTAAACGCGCATAATCCAGATGCCCGTTATAGCTATATTCAACATAACGCTGGGTTGCAATCCCACCTAGTTTATAATCACCAAAGCGCCCCAGAAGATACGCTTGCTGAATATGTGTCAGCGGGAAATAATCATTGCTATACTCTTTATGAATTAAAGCGGTTTTTATTGGCTGACTCTGATTATCGTGATTGGCACGAAGATATTTTGCTAGTTCGGCAATCGTTCGTTTTTCATAGAATATATTGAATGTTGGAGTATGATTAAATACTTCTTTAATTTTACTGGCAATCGCCATAATTAAAAGCGAGCTACCACCCAAAACAAAAAAATCATCATGAATAGAAAATGGTTGGGGGAAATATTCCTGCCAAATCGCAATTAATTTTGCTGTTATCGCATCATTAATAGCTTCATCTTTCTTGATTGTCATTGACGTCGTTAGAGGGGTTTCTTCCTGAATAATCTTACTTAATGCCAATCGATCAATCTTATTATTCCGATTTTTGGGTAAACTATCCAGATAACGAAATCTAACAGGTAACATATAATCAGGTAAGTGAGAAGAAAGGTATTCTAAAATTTTGCTGGTGCTTGCATTCCCAACCAATGCTGCAACTAACTGACCTTCCTGACTATTATCTTTTAGCACATATAAACCAGCTACTTCTTGTATTCCATCAACATTCAGGATATGCGCTTCAATTTCACTAAGCTCAACTCGCATGCCACGAATCTTGATCTGCGAATCTGCACGCCCAACTACATGTAATAGACCCGCTTGATCTTTATAGCCCAGATCGCCACTACAAAATGCCTTTTTGCCATTAACTTCAATAAACGGTATATTCTGGCTGACATTACAGTAACCATATGAAATATCATCAGTAGCAATTATAATTTCACCAACAACATCTGGTTCATCAACCAAAGCTCCAGAAGCATTACGAATGTACGCAGTAGTAGCATCATTAATGGGCAAACCAACTGGCATCATTACAGCAAACTGATAGTTGTTAGAATCAATCTCATAATAAAATTTAGCTTGTGTTGTCTCGGTCGGACCATAAAGATTAACCAGTCGACAATCGCTACTAAGTGCTTGAAGATGCTTACTAACCAGTGACTTATATAAAATCTCGCCAGCTATAAAAATAAGCCTTAATTTAGGCTGTGTTCGCTTGGATAAATAATCCACCAAATAATTATAATAGCTGGGAACAATGTTAAATAGAGTTATCTCGTTAAGCGCTATAAATTTAGCAATACTATCAAATGAAGATTTATCACCTTCAGTCGGAATAACAAGAGCTGCTCCCGAGATTAAGGTTGCAAGAACTTCCCGCTTAAATAGCGAAAAACCCTCCCCAGCTATCTGCATTACTCGATCTTGATTGTCAATCTTAAATTTTTCTATCATCCATAGCATAAAAGATAGTAAAGAGCCATTTCTACCCTTGATTCCTTTAGGCTCTCCTGTTGAACCCGAAGTAAAGTAGATATGCGATAAATCATCAATTTCTCCGTTTTTTGGCGTGTAATCAGATAGCTTAAAATCGCAAACAAGTTTTAGTGAATTAAATTTATCAATTTCAAAATCCAACTCGGAGTCTTCATCACTTAAGATTAACTGAGTATTACTTATTTGCAGAATTTGTTTAATTCTAGCAAGCGGGGTTTTGGCGGGTATTGGGACAAAAGTATTCCGGGATAGTATAACTCCCAGCATGGCAATAATCAGTTGTAATTTATTTTCGTAGATTAAAGCAACGCTCGCTTGTTCTACTTTTTTATCAGATAGAAAGCTGGCAATCTTTAATGCCGAAGTGTACAGTTCTTTATAACTAAGAGCAATTCCATCATGAATTATTGCGGTATTTGTAGCGTGTTTAGTAAAAGATTTTAATAAATATTGCTGTATTGTCATTTTACATTCAATCACATTTAATCAGTTAAAATAGAATAGTCATACCATAAC
>JBDHRI010000152.1:0-3817 GCA_039807465.1 Burkholderiales bacterium
AATGATGAAGCAGTATATACGTTAATGAAAAAAATAGGTGTAGGAGAAAGTAAAATTGGAACAAAACTCTCATATTTAGAGTGGCCTCTTTATAATAAATATCGTGAGAAAGAAGGTTTTAGATTAGCATATAAAGAAATTTTTAATGAAGAAATGGCTTTTGAAGAATTAGAGACACCAATTACTGAATAAAGTAACTTATAATAATATTATGTTTTTTATTTTCAAAAATGGCAACTGTTCGAAAATTTCGAATAGTTCAAGAGCGTTCAGGTTTTAATATTTGGCTAAACAAATAATGAAGAAATAAAACAATGAAAACACAATCTGAACAAGCACTTGAAACAGAATTAATCCAGCAATTAATTAGCCTTGGCTATGCTTTTGTGAAAATCGCCAATGAAGCTGATTTATTGCAAAATCTTAAATTGCAACTAGAACAGCATAATCACGTATCGTTATCAGACAGTGAATTTAGCAAGGTATTAAACCACCTAAGCAAAGGTAATGTATTTGAACGAGCTAAGATTTTACGTGATAAATTTGATTTGCTCTGTGATGATGGAACTATTAAATATATTGAGTTTATGAACTTAGAACATTGGTGCCAAAATCAATTTCAGGTGACGCAACAAATTACTCAAGAAGGCAGCTATATCAATCGTTATGATGTAACAATTCTGATCAATGGTTTGCCATTGGTTCAAATTGAGTTGAAACGGCGCGGTTTGGAACTTAAAGAAGCTTTTAATCAGATTAATCGTTATCAGAAACACTCTTTTAATGCCAGTCATGGGATATTCCAGTTTGTTCAGCTTTTTGTGATCAGCAATGGAGTTAATACTAAATATTTTGCCAACAATCGCCATCAGTCATTTAAGCAAACTTTTTACTGGGCGGACAAAGAGAATCGACGGATTGATGAATTAGAAAAATTTGCCAGCGCTTTTCTTGAGCCATGCCATATCGCCAAGATGATTGCTAAATATACTGTCGTTAGTGAAGTAAATAAATGCTTGATGGTATTGCGTCCATATCAGTACTATGCAACCGAGGCGATTATCGAGCGGGTAAAAAATGAACCTAAGAAAAATGGTTATATTTGGCACACCACTGGATCTGGTAAAACCTTGACTTCATTTAAGACCAGCCAAATACTGAAATCAATTCCAAAAATCCATAAAATCATCTTTGTGGTTGACCGTAAAGATTTGGATTATCAGACTATCCGCGAGTTTAATATTTTCAGTCAAGGAAGCGTTGACGAAAATAAGAGCACCCATAGTTTGGTACAAAAACTAAGTTCTGAAACAGAAGATAATAAACTAATTGTAACTACTTTGCAAAAGCTTAATACAGCAATTAGCAAAGAGCATTATCTTGATAGAATCCCACACTTGCGCTCAAAGCGGGTTATTTTTATCTTTGATGAATGTCATCGGAGCCAGTTTGGCGAAACTCACCAAAGAATTAAAGAGTTTTTCACCAATCATCAGCTTTTTGGCTTTACGGGAACGCCAATTTTTGCCGATAATGCCGCAGGACTCAAGACCACCAAAGATTTATTTACTGATTGTTTGCATAAATATGTAATAACCGATGCCATTAAAGATGATAATGTTCTGAAATTCTCGGTGGAGTATATCGGGCGCTATAAGCAAAATAGCAATACCTATATTGATATTGAGGTCGAAGATATCAATACCAAGGAGTTACTTGAAAGCGAACAACGGCTGAGTAAAATTGTGGATTATATTGCTGCCAATCATGACCGCAAAACTCATAACCGAGAGTTTAGCGCAATCTTTTGTGTGAGCAGTATTCCGGCATTGATTCGTTATTATGAAACGTTTGCTGCGGCTAAAACAGCAGGAAAACATAATCTAAAAATTGCTACCATCTTTAGCTATGGAGTAAATGAAGATGATCAAGATGCTGATGGAATAAACAAATCCGATGAAACTCCAGATAATCACTCGCGTGCTAAATTAGATCAATTTATTGCTGATTATAATGCTTGCTATGGTAGCAAGTTCTCAACTAAAGATAGCCAATCATTTTATAACTACTTTACCGACCTATCAAAGCGGGTTAAAGATCACGGTACTTTGCCACGTGATCAGCAAGTGGATATTTTGCTAGTGGTAAATATGTTTCTGACTGGTTTTGATAGTAAAACCCTAAATACATTATACGTCGATAAAAATCTTAAATATCATGGCTTAATTCAGGCTTATTCGCGCACTAATCGCATTCTAAACGAAGTTAAATCTCAAGGCAATGTCATTGTCTTTCGTAATTTAAAGCAGGCAACTGATGACGCGGTAGCATTATTCTCTAATAAAAATGCCAATGAAGTGATATTCATTGAGCCCTATGAGGTTTATGTTGAAAAATTTAAACAGGCAATAGCGAAACTATTAGCGCTGACTCCAACCGTTGAAAGTGTAAATAATCTCACCACAGAGCACGAAGAACTAACGTTTATTAAAAATTTCCGTGATTTAATCCGGCTTAAAAATGTACTGGAAACTTTTGCTGATTTTAACTTTGCCGACTTGAATATTGATAGTCAGACTTTTGAAAATTATAAAAGCAAGTATCTCGATCTCTATGATAAAGTTAAAAGTAATAATGCTAAAGAAAAAGTCTCAATTCTCAATGATGTTGATTTTGAGCTAGACTTAATTCACCGCGATGAAATCAATGTTGATTATATTTTGAAGCTATTACAGGCTCTGACAGGTAAAGACGCTGAGGAGTTAGAAAAACGTACTAAAGAAATTAGTAATATTTTAAATAGCACGCCAGAGCTACGCAGTAAACGCGATCTGATTGAAAAATTCATTGCTGAAAACATGCCGAATATTCAAGATTCACATGATGTACCAGCTCAATTTGATAAATTCTGGAATGCGGCACAAATGCAAGCGTTTGACGCGTTATGCTTAGATGAAAAGATAAATCCAAAAAGGCTTGAGCATTTGATTGCTCAATACCTCTATACACAGCGTAAGCCATTAAATGACGACATTATTAATTTACTCGAAACTAAGCCAAAACTACTTGAGCGCCCGCAAATATTGGAGTCTTTATGGGATAAAGTTAATACATTTATTCAAGTTTTTCATAATGCTGAATAGTAAATAGGTAATTTGTTCAAGCCAATTACTATAACTGCCGAAACCTATATATTTTTAACAATTTTAATTTTTTCTAATATTGGAACTAGGTTATTTACTAATACTTTTATCATGGCGCTAAAATGATAAACATCTATTGGTACCAGTTTGCGTGGTCTTCTTTTTTAAAATTACCATATTTCTCGGAGCTCAATATAAATATTAAAACAACAATATCTAAGACAAACACTGATATTGGAACTCCTATGGGAATAAACTTCAAAAACAACAGAATAATATCATTAATATTCAGCAGGAGCAAATCAAGAAGCAGGAATCAGCTATCATTACCAATCAAACTAAGTTACAGATAGTCCCTCAAGAAAATCAGAGTTTAAAATCAGCGATAGAAGAGTTTGAATTACACTTTTATGCATAAAAGGTGCATCAGTCACAAATTAACTCACCCAGAGCGATTAAAAGCCATTGTAGCGCCACTAAAAGACGCTGTAGCCATTCAACAGAATGTTGAAATATTTTTGGATAGCCTGCAACTAGAAAGTGACACTCCTGAAAAAAGTTGCGCTTGATTTTATTGGAGGAGTTGCAAAGTGGCTGAATATGGGCGTATACCAATTGCCGAAGAAATTAAATATCCAGATCAACCAGAAGAAAATATCGAGGCTGTTAGTCAA
>JBDHRI010000153.1:0-3745 GCA_039807465.1 Burkholderiales bacterium
TCAACCCATGCAACCTCTTACACTTTCGCAAACGTTTACCTCTTGGAAACCTGTTCATGTTTCTAATCATGTACACTTAATTAAAGTTAAAGTATTTGATATTGTCTGTAAGATAGTATTATCTCAATTATCTAAAAATGCAGAAAATAGCCAGCTGAAAGAAGGAGTAAAGATAAGCTTTACTAATGCAGAAAAAAATATTATTGATGGTAACTTGGATAATTGGCTAAGGGATGCACCGCCAGAAGTTAAAGATACGTTCAAAAAAGCTCTGGACGCCGGGGATTTTAATGCCGCGTGAAAACTAGTGTAAGTAAACTCCAACAAATATAATATGTAGAAATTTAGGCTTCATCTGACATTCACTATTTACCTGACAGTTTTTATGAAGTTGAAGCCTTCATAAGAACTGTCAGATTTTTCATAAACCTAGGCTATGAAATGAAGCTGTGAGCTTCCCGTAAATCTAGCTCCATTAAGTAAGAGTCAGCTAATTTTGGCAAATTAGTATAATAGTTTTTGCGGTGGCTAATTATTTTAAAACCATGTTTGGCATATAAACTCACTGCGGGTATATTCTCTACCCGAACATTTAATAATACCCAATTAATATGGTTAGCTAATTCACTATTTATAGCATAGCAAATCAATTTACTTGCATACCCCATTCCATGATAAGCTTGATCAATCGTTAGGTTAAGAATTTTCATTTCATCAAATACGATTACATATATTAAATAACCAATAATCTGTTGATTTACTTCATAAACAATACAAGGTAATTCGTACTTAAAAACCGACTCAAATTCGCTCTCATTCCAACAATCATAATGCTGCTGATTGATATTTAATAATGCGTTAATATCATTATATTCCGCACTACGAAAGCTACCCGTCAATATGTTATAGCCCACCCCCTGAAAGGTGGGTGTTGAACTCATGTCATGCATAAGTAAATACCTACTAATATCAAAAATCGAATTGTACTAAATTTAGCTAAGTAAATAGTTCCTTTTCTCGGTGGTAATTATAAAAAAGCTCACCTGCAAAAGCAAGTGAGCAAATAAGTTAAATATTACTGATTATATTAAGCTTAGACAGGTATAGAATCAGGTGGAATAATGTGTTGAAAACCACGTTGTCTTATTTGGTCTTCTAAATCTGGTTGCAGGATGCAGCCACCAAGAATATCTCCCCCCTTCTGCGCATGATAGGAATTTATATTTAATACCCCACATTGTTTGCTACTTTGGATTCCATCTGTATCGATGACTCCGTCGTGCTGAGTTTGAATTTTGTACCGATTATCATGCTGAATTAAGCCATCCGTATGCCGATGATAATGCCCATGAACAATTACTAATGGCTTGCCATTATTTGCGCTTGGACCCAATATATGATGATTTGCAATTTTTTGAATAACCTTATTCATCTCACTATGTGTAGGAGTATTAGAAGACTGCGATATAGCCTTGAAACGTAGGTCAAAATCATTATTTTTATTCACATAAATTTGCTTATTATCATTATAATATGTTTTCATTCGTTGCCAGACATCCGCACGATTTTTGCAGCCTTTGATATCAATCACACCAAATCCAGTGTGAATTGAAGTGGAGGTGACAGCAGAAATTGGAGTATGTGCAATAAAGAAATCACTATTATGTCGGCTATCGATGCTAAATGGATGCATAGTTTTTAACACAGCTTTAATTCTTTGTTCCTCTACATTATTATCTAAAGGAGCAGGCGTATCATCATGATTGCCAAAAATTAGTGTAATTTTACCTGCACAAATTTCGATATCATTATTGATTAACCCATTGAACAATAATTTCATACAAAAGAAGGTTTTTTGCTCTGTAAATTCCGCTTTAAATTTCTGCAAAGTTGTGGGATCATCACCTTGAATAATCTTCAAAAGTCTGTCATCAATCGTATCATCATCAAAAAAATCGCCAATATTTACAATAGCACGGAGATGTCGGCGATCTGCTGCTGGAGTAAATTCAATTGCATGCAAGATATTTTGAAGATCTTCTAAATATTTGGAGGAGTCTTCTTTACTCGTTTTAGGATTACGTCCAGGTAATGCTAAAGAATTTGCTTCATACGCTAAACAAGAAGCCAATCTTTGTTGTAAATCTTCACCAAACGTTTGGATATAGCCATTTTGAAGAAGCGTAAAGATTACATCAGCAAGCTTACCATTATTATCACAAATGAAGTGAACTCCCGAGCTATTTATTCCGGATAGAAGGGTTTGACTTAACTTAACTGCCTCGGGAGTAAAAAATGGGTTACCATCAATAGGTTCAGCCTTACCAGCAATAGGAGGCTCTAATAGCCGTTGTAGCGAAGCCTGAATCTTAGTATTTTGATTTTCACATGCCGTGTTAATTATATGTTCAAGAGTCGGTTTAAACTCTCTCTCTACATGAAGCGTATTAAGTATTGGTGCTTCACGAATATTTGTCCTAGTCTCATTGGAACTTAACACTTTCGGCTTATCAGCAGCAATATCAATATCATCAGATAACTTCATGATTAAATCTTTAACTGTTTGTGAGACAGTAATACTCTCGTTGCTGGTGAAATAACTGAGCATTTTTTCTTTTGCCCGAGCTTGACCAGGTCGCATTATTTGCGCTATATTGAAGATCGAAGATGTTACTTCTTTCATTTCCACTGGAGTAAGAGTAATATTGTAATCATGAGTAATATTGTAATTACGCAATATTTTGCCTAACTTACCTTCAACATAATGAGAAGTGATTACCCCACCAACATCTTCTCTAGTTCCAATACTAACTTCTTTTAACAAGTTAATAAAATCTACTTTTGCAGCGCTATCTAAGGGATCAAATATTTCAAATAGATACTGTGAGTCGATTTTTTTAGTCGGGCGCCCAGCAGTAAATACGATGGTGTTTATATTTCTGCTGGTTATGCCAGTAAATGGGTTATTGATCATTATTAATCCTTTGTTATGATTAAATCATTTAATAACTAGTATAAAAAATTTCAGAGTTTGTTTTAATCGCTGTACAAATTTGAATAAATTTTTTATTTTTATTTTTAATGTTTTCGATGTTTTCGTCTTTATCGGTAGCAAGATTAATAGGGATAAGATTATATATATCTTTTAGCAGTTTCTCTTGCTGAGTTTTATTTGGAAATATTTTTTTACGTTCATCCTTAAATTCTTTTATTATTTTTTCAAGCTGAGCTAAATCAACTTCATCATCGTTATTAAAATTTACTACGGTTACATTTGTAGGAGATTTTGATCCATTATCGGTAGGTATCATTTTCTCATAATAATTAAGCGAATATACCTGAACCTCATAAAGTTTATCTGTCTTATCCGCGTACTTCAAGAAAGCTTCTTTTAAGCAATGAAGTAAATCTGTGACACTATTTGTATAAATCAATAAATTATCACGAGCTATTTTTTTATCAAAAGAAGCTTTAAGTATGTTTCTATGCAAACTAATTTCTCTTAATTTATCCTTTAATGATGGAATTCCATCTATTTCGTTAATTACCTTAAACCTAAATGTACCATTAGTAGAATCAAGCTCTAATTGAGTATCTGTTGGATTTTTTGAATAAAAATTAATAACATCTTTAATCACCTGGTAAAAAGTAATAAAATTTTTATCTGGTAGCTGTTGATTATCGCGCTCATTGTCTAGTTTAATAAATACATCCATTAGTTTGTTCACCAGTACCGGAATGGCTT
>JBDHRI010000154.1:0-3734 GCA_039807465.1 Burkholderiales bacterium
TGGGGTCATAGCTCAGCTGGGAGAGCGCTACAATGGCATTGTAGAGGTCAGGAGTTCGATCCTCCTTGGCTCCACCAACATATCAAAACAAATCAAAAAGTTGCATATAGCAATAAAATTTAGTGACTATACAGTGACTATTTCATTTTTAACTAACCACAAGTATTATTAATCATTTACTATTTTATCATAGTTAATTATTAATCATACTTCATTCAAGCACCCTACTTCGGGTGCTTTTTTCATTTGGAGATATGAAAATGTTTATCGATAGAAAACATCCTCTTTACAAAAAGATTACTACTGTCGGACAGGAATTACGACATAACGGAATTAACTACAGCGTAGTTAATGAGACATTTGGAGAGTATGAGGTCGAGCCTGATAATCCAATCACTATGTGGAAAAGACGAACTTGTTATTAACAGCCCCGCTATTTGCGGGGTTTTTTATTGTATGGAGCAAAACATGAGAACTAATCAGATTGTAGAACATTTAAAATCTGCTAATAATGATTTTGAATTTTATCCTACAACCGATGAAATTATTGGCTGTATAGCAAAGCATATTAAATATAGTTTACCCAGGCAAGATTCTATATTAGATGTTGGAGCTGGTAATGGCGCAACTTTAATGAAGTTAGCTGAAAACTCTACTTTTAATCATAAAATGAAAATGTTAGCTATTGAAAAGTCTAGCATGTTGCGCGCATTATACACCGACACAAAAATAAATGTAGTGGGCACAGATTTTTACCAAGCGAATTTATGGAATAAGGAGGCTAATATTATATTCAGTAATCCGCCATATAGTGAATTTGTAAAATGGTCAGTAAAAATAATCAATGAAGCAAGACCAGAAACTCATGTGTTTCTAGTAATTCCCCAGCGTTGGAAAGATAGCACAGAAATCAAAAGCGCATTAGATGCTCGTAAGTTAACTGCCCAGGTTCTAAATAGCTATGACTTTTTAGATGGGGAAAGAAAAGCACGCGCTTATATTGATGTTGTTTACATTCAAGTTAATAAATCAAAAACAAGCTTTTTATTTAATGAGATTAGTAAGATTTTTGATAGTGATACTGCTACTAATAAAAATCACTATCATAGTGAAGATTTAAAAAATAAAACTGGAGACTTGGTTGGTGGGGACTATGTCCAAATGCTAGTCCAATTCTATAATGAAGATGTTGATAAATTAAAAAACTCTTTATTTTCTCTATCAAAATTAGATGCTGATGTTCTTAATGACTTTGGTTTAAGTGTGGGAAATATATGTAGTATTTTGCGAGAAAAAATCAATGGCATGGGTAAAGTGTACTGGCATTTATTAGTTGAAAAATTTCAGCCACTAACTTGCCGATTGATCAGCACTTTCAAAAATGAATTACTTGAGAGAGTTTTTGTAGCTAATTTAGATTTTACTGCTTCGAATATTCATGCCGTAGTTGAACAGATGATTTTATTAACAAATAAAACACTTGACGAGCAAGTAGTATCTGTTTATGATAAATTAGCTTACAAATCTAATGTTGAAGCATATAAAAGTAACCAAGAATTATTCAAAAATAACAGATGGGATAGAAATACTCCTAGCAAATTAACTTATAGACTTGTAGCAAGTTGGCTAGGGAAAATAGAATCATGGAGCGGTAATAAGTCAATTAATTATGAAGGAAAAGCATTTTTGCAAGATGTAATTATTATTGCTGAGAATTTTGGTTATAAATGCCATGAATATAAAAAAGAGGGGATTAAATATAGCGAAAAATGTTACATTAAGGCAGATTACAAAGGTAAAGAAGTTATTTTGCTTGAGTTCAAATTTTATCAAAACAACAATATGCATTTGAAATTTCATCAAGAATTTATGCATAAGATGAATATTATTAAAGGTAGGTTGTCGGGGTGGCTAAAAACTCCGCAGGATGTTGTTAATGAAATGGACGACATAAAACCAGAGCAAGCTCAAGAGTTTTGGGGCGGAAGTAATAAAGTTACTAAATCAATGTTGTTGCTTAATTAAATTTTACCCGAAAATCTAAAATGGCGATTACGATTAAGTTAGGCGGTATGTAAATACCGCCACCACGCTTTTGCCTCACCAGCCGTGGCTTACTGGCTACCCAACTCATAATCAATTAAACTATTCAATTTAACAACACATTGCTTTTGGGCTGTATGTAAATCAACTATATAGTTTGCTACTTTGCTTGCAGGTACTGATTCAGTGTCGGATAATATGATTCTTTCTGCATTAGCTGATCTGGTGCTGAAGGTCTGGGTTGTATCTTCGTTGGACACATAGCGCACGAACAGGCCATTAATGTGATTAAGATTATCAATAACCTTCTTGTCATGATTGATTTTATCCTTTTGAGATTGGTTTTCTAGCTGTAAGTCTGTAATAGTTAGATTGTAGCTCTCAGTTATTTTATTAATCCTCTGTTGTTTTAATTGTAGAGTTTCAGTATAAATTCGCTGAGTTTCCAATTCTTGCTTATCCCGCTTACTTGCCTCGTGATTTACCCCGGCAAGAAAGGATATGCCAATTAGTGCTGCGCCGATTATTATTGCGGTGAGTTTGCTTTCTAAGAATTGCCACATCATGCCTCCTACTTAGCTAATAACCAATGAGCAAATGCCCAGGATATAGGCAATAGCAATATTGTCATACAAATTATGGTAATTACCTCAAGAACGAACTTTCTAAGGTTTTTTCCATTTTCAAGTAGCTCCCCCATTTTTACTGCTCCTTCGTCAATATTTATCTTGACTTCTGTCTTGTTTTCCATTATAATTCTTTTGTTTTGTTATGTAAAAAGCCACGTGGATTGCCGTCCTTATCGTGGCTTTTTTCTTATCTGTTTTCCACAGATCACATTTTCATATAGTTACTCAATAAAAGTCCACCCTATAATACTCCCAACATTTTTTTGTACTTATTTAACTTCTGCCGCCGATCCATCAACCCATTTATACCACCATTGATTTTACGGGTAACTGCAATTAAATCATCACTTAACGCAAGTGCTGAACAGCCCTTATCCTGCCAGAACCAGATTGCGGATAAAATAGCCCCCTCCTCTGTCAGTAGGAAGCTATTTAACCCCGACATAGTTAATGCCAGCCATTTGCCCTTTTGATTAAGCCAATTAAGAAATCTGATCCGATTATCTCTACCGGTTAGCTGAAATATCCCATGTCCTCGCGTATCAAAGCCATCATTATCAGCCGTGCCATTTATCTCGTTGCCCATGCGGCTACCATAGACGGTGTTATACAGCCAAGGTTGCGGACAATAAGTTACATTATTAGCTTTGAGCTCAGACTGTTTGGCTAATATTTCTGTTTTTTTGCTTGGCCAAAGCTCAAGCGCTCTACTAAACCGGAATCTGGTACCTTCCAATAGCGCTGTAAACCCAATAGATTCATGATCTGCCTGTGCCAGAAAGTGCGCTTGTTCAAGCGGATTGTTTATGTTGCAATCCCGCAGATAGTTTGTAATATCAACTACACTTATCATCTTCGTTATCCTTTAATCCAAATTTGCTAGTTGCTGCATTTAGAATGTCATCAACTCTGGTTTTAGTTTTGCGATAGTCTTGTGTCATGAAATTGATCAGGCTAAAAAAAATGGCACACAAGGCGCCATAGATGATTATTTTTTCTGGATCGAGCAGAATTTTAACAATTCTGCATTAGAAAGATAAAAATTTCAGGAAGATCGAGAAA